>NZ_JAAGPB010000146.1:0-17952 GCF_017104585.1 Burkholderia sp. Ac-20392 | reverse complement strand
ACGCGGCGCGGCCGGCTGGCCGCCCGGCGCACTGCCGGCGGCAACCGCCGGCTCGAACGCGAGCATCCGCAGCAGCGTCATCGTGAAACCGGCGTACTCGTCCGGCGCCAGGCCGAGCTCGGCGCGACCGACGGTCGCGATCTGATAGAACAACTGGACCTGCTCGGGGCTCAGCGTGTCGGCGAAACGGCGCAGGTCGCCTGCTTCGGGCCATTCGTCGAGCACCGAGCCCGGCGCGAACTGCGCCCACGCGATCCGGTGCAGCAGGCTCGCAAGATCCTGAAGTGCGGTCGAGAACGACAGGCTGCGCAGCGACATCTCGTCGGCAATCGCGAGGATTTCCGGGCCGCTGCCCGCGGCAAGCGCGTCGAGCAGACGCACCATGTAAGTCTGGTCGAGCGCGCCGAGCATGCCCGACACGGCCGACTCGGTCACTTCGTTCGCCGAATAGGCGATCGCCTGGTCGGTGAGCGACAGCGCGTCGCGCATGCTGCCCTGTGCGGCACGCGCAAGCAGGCGCAGTGCCTGCGGCTCGAACGTGATCTGCTCTTCGCCGAGAATCCGCTCGAGATGCGACACGATGTGCCCGGCCGGCATCTGCTTCAGATTGAACTGCAGGCAGCGCGACAGCACGGTGACGGGAATTTTTTGCGGATCGGTCGTCGCGAGGATGAACTTGACGTGCGGCGGCGGCTCCTCGAGCGTCTTCAGCATCGCGTTGAACGCGTGATTCGTCAGCATGTGCACTTCGTCGATCATGTAGACCTTGAAGCGCGCATCGACGGGCGCGTACACCGCGCGCTCGAGCAGCGCGGCCATTTCATCGACGCCGCGGTTGCTCGCGGCATCCATCTCGACGTAATCGACGAAACGCCCTTCGTCGATCTCGCGACAGGCGCGACACACGCCGCACGGCTGCGACGTGACGCCGGTTTCACAGTTGAGTGCCTTGGCGAAGATCCGCGACAGCGTCGTCTTGCCGACACCGCGGGTTCCGGTAAACAGATAGGCGTGATGGAGACGCCCGCCGTCGAGCGCGTGCGTAAGCGCCCTGACGACGTGCTCCTGGCCGACGAGCGAAGCGAAATCCTTCGGACGCCACTTGCGTGCGAGAACTTGATAGGTCATCGGGAAATTGTATCAGTAACGCTGCGTCGCGCCGACACGCGAAACGGTGCGGAAGACAGGCAACGGGCAGGTAAAACGGAGTGTGATGCAGAAATAAAAAACGCCCTGCGAATGGGGCGAGAAGGAAGGTGACGAGCCCAACCCTCGGCACTGGCGGAAAACGATTGTGGCTGCTTCGTTCCCGACCTGACCAGGTTCACCGCCCCACCATGCGAGGAGGCCCGTCACGGCATATTCTATCACCGCTTCCGGATGAATGCGACCGTTTGTTCGCACCAATGCGCATATGACCCGACAAACCGACGCGCGCCGGGCTGCAGGAAGCTCGCCCGATGCGAATTGCATGCGCACCCACCCCTTGTAATTTACGGGCCGGCCTCCACCTGCTGGACACAACGGTCGAACGTCGCGTCGTACCCCTACTCGCGTAGCGGCTACTATCGCCGCCCGCAGCAGATAGCAATTTAGGCTAATATGACGCCCGAACGACCCGCGAGCCGCGGCATGCAGCGCTTACACCCCTCCTTTCCGGAGAGCGGAGTGACCTGCCGCAGCGGCCGGCCGCCAACGGCAGCCGGTACGCCGCAACGCGCAAGCAGGCAGTCCCCGAACCGTAAGAGGTATTGACCCAATGAGCGAACAGATCAAACACATCAGCGACGCATCGTTCGAACAGGACGTCGTCAAGTCCGACAAGCCCGTGCTCGTCGATTTCTGGGCCGAATGGTGCGGCCCGTGCAAGATGATCGCCCCGATCCTCGACGAAGTCGCGAAGGACTACGGCGACAAGCTGCAGATCGCGAAGATCAACGTCGACGACAACCAGGCAACGCCCGCGAAGTTCGGCGTGCGCGGCATCCCGACGCTGATCCTGTTCAAGAACGGCGCGGCCGCCGCGCAGAAGGTCGGCGCGCTGTCGAAGTCGCAGCTCACCGCATTCCTGGACAGCCACCTGTAATACAGGCAGTTCCGCGGACGTGTTGTCAACCGGCAACACGTCCGTCGACAAGCCGCCGATCGCTCGCTCAAGCGCGAATCGGCCTATGCTAGAATTAAAAAACGTCTACAAGACGCATTTAAGTCTCTGAGCGCTTCCGCTCGCCCTCCTCCCTTTATTTCTTTCGTCGTCTCCTCCCTGGCGGGTTCTCCGTATGCATTTATCCGAGCTCAAGTCTCTGCACGTCTCCGAACTGATCGAAATGGCCAATGGCCTGGAGATCGAAAACGCGAACCGCCTGCGCAAGCAGGAGTTGATGTTTGCCATTCTTAAAAAACGCGCCAAGACGGGTGAGACGATCTTCGGCGACGGTACGCTCGAAGTGCTGCCGGACGGCTTCGGCTTCCTGCGCTCGCCGGAAATGTCGTACCTCGCGAGCACCGACGACATCTATATCAGCCCGTCGCAGATCCGCCGCTTCAACCTGCACACCGGCGACACCATCGAAGGTGAAGTCCGCACGCCGAAGGACGGCGAGCGCTACTTCGCGCTGGTGAAGGTCGACAAAGTCAACGGGCAGCCGCCCGAGGCCTCGAAACACAAGATCATGTTCGAGAACCTCACGCCGCTGCACCCGAACAAGCCGCTGTCGCTCGAACGCGAAATGCGCGGCGAGGAAAACGTCACGGGCCGCATCATCGACATGATCGCGCCGATCGGCAAGGGCCAGCGCGGCCTGCTCGTCGCGTCGCCGAAGTCGGGCAAGACCGTGATGCTCCAGCACATCGCACACGCGATCAAGCAGAACCACCCGGACGTGATCCTGTTCGTGCTGCTGATCGACGAGCGCCCTGAAGAAGTGACCGAAATGCAGCGTTCGGTCGCCGGCGAAGTGATCGCATCGACGTTCGACGAACCGGCCACGCGTCACGTCCAGGTCGCCGAAATGGTGATCGAGAAGGCCAAGCGCCTCGTCGAAATGAAGCACGACGTCGTGATTCTGCTCGACTCGATCACGCGTCTCGCACGCGCGTACAACACCGTGATCCCGGCATCGGGCAAGGTGCTGACGGGCGGTGTCGACGCAAACGCACTGCAGCGTCCGAAGCGCTTCTTCGGCGCGGCGCGCAACATCGAGGAAGGCGGTTCGCTGACGATCATCGGCACCGCGCTGATCGAAACCGGCAGCCGCATGGACGACGTGATCTACGAAGAGTTCAAGGGCACCGGCAACATGGAAGTGCACCTCGAGCGACGCCTCGCGGAAAAGCGCGTGTATCCGTCGATCAACCTGAACAAGTCGGGCACGCGTCGTGAAGAAATGCTGATCAAGCCCGAGATCCTTCAGAAGATCTGGGTGCTGCGCAAGTTCATCCACGACATGGACGAAGTCGAGGCGATGGAATTCCTGCTCGACAAGATCCGCCAGACGAAGAGCAACTCCGAGTTCTTCGACCTGATGCGCCGCGGCGGCTGATCGCCCTCGCCCCGCATCAAAAAGACGGCCGCCCGCGCATCCTGCCCGGCGGCCGTTTTTCGGTGTCAACCTGAACGTGAACGTACAGGTTGACCTATAATCGCGCCATCGCCCACATCGAATCCCCCGCCTCCCGATGCCGAACGACGCCCCCACCCCGCTGCTGACCGTGAGCGATGCCGCGTCGCGGCTCGGCGTCACGCCGCGCACGCTGAAGTATTACGAAGAGCGCGGACTCGTCACGCCGTCGCGCAGCGAAGGCCGCTATCGCCTCTACGACGAAGCCGACCTCGAGCGCTTCGCGCGTATCCTGCGGCTGCGGGCGCTCGGCTTCTCGCTGCACGGCATCACCGAAATGCTGAAACGCCCGCTGGAAGAAACGGGCGACGGCCGGCGCCGCTATTCGGACGCGTCGCTGCGCGACATCCGCACCGGCCTTGCCGAGCAGATCGACACGCTCGACCGGCGGATCGCGGCCGTCCAGCGCGAACTGAAGGAAGCCGTCGCGCTGCGCAAGGAACTGCAGCACGACATCGACTACGTCGATCGGCGTCTTGCCGGCGAAAACGCCGATGCGCTGATCGCGCAGCGGCAGGCCGAAGCCGGCACGCGGCGCGCGCGCAAGGCGCGCGAATGAGTGCGATGCCCGGTCGCTCGCCGCTGTGGAGCCGCGCGAACCTGCGCGCGGACCTGTTCCCGTGGGCGCTCGCGCTCGTCACCGGCATCGACTATTTCGACAACGCGATCTTCTCGTTCTTCGCGAGCTACATCGCGGGCGGCATCAACGCATCGCCCGACGAACTCGTGTGGTCGTCGAGCGCCTACGCGGTCACAGCCGTGCTCGGCATCCTGCAGCAGCAATGGTGGGTCGACCGGCTCGGCCATCGCCGCTACGTCGCCGGCTGCATGCTGATGTTCTCGTTCGGCGCGATCGCGGCTGCGCTCGCCGACACGTCGCTCGAACTCGCGTTCGCGCGCGGCTTTCAGGGGTATTTCATCGGCCCGATGATGGGCGCGTGCCGGATCCTGATCCAGATCAGTTTCAAGCCGCAGGAACGGCCGCCCGCGACACGCGCGTTCCTGATCATGATCCTGCTCGGCAGCGCGCTCGCGCCGATCGTCGGCGGCCTGCTCGTCGCGCATTCGACGTGGCGCGCGCTGTTTGCGTGCTCGGCGCCGGCCGGCATCGCGTTCGCGATCCTCGCGCTGCTCACGCTGCCCGATTCGGGCCGGACACCCGACGACGAACGCGGCTCCGGGCACTTCTGGCCGTATGTCGTGTTCGCGCTCGCGCAAGGCGCACTGCAGATCGTGCTGCAGCAGGTGCATTACCAGCTCTACAGCGGCTCGCCGATGCTGATCCTGCTGACGATCGCGGGGATCGGCGCGCTTGCGTGGTTCGCGTATCACCAGTGGAACCATCCGACGCCGCTCGTGCGCCTGCACGCGTTCCGCGAACGGACGTTCCAGGTCGGGTTGCTGCTCTACATGTTCTATTACTACGAGTCGACCGGCTTCAGTTACCTGACGTCGCGGTTTCTTGAAGGCGGCCTCGGCTATCCGGTCGAGAACGCCGGGCGGCTGGTGGGCACGATGTCGCTGATTTCGGCCACCGCGCTGTTCGCGTACCTGCGTTACGCGAAATTCGTCACGCACAAGAAGTGGTTCGTCGTGCCGGGGTTCGCGATCGCCATCGCGGCCGCGCTGTGGATGACGCGCATGACGCCGCAGGTCGGCGAAGCCGCGCTAATCGTCCCGCTGCTGCTGCGCGGGCTGCTGCTCCTCTTCATCGTGCTGCCGGTGGCCAACCTGACGTTCCGGATCTTCGCGATCGACGAATACACGCACGGCTACCGGCTGAAGAACATCGTGCGGCAACTGACCATCTCGTTCGCGACGTCGTCGGTGATCATCGTCGAACAGCACCGCGTGGCCGTGCACCAGACACGGCTCGTCGAACGCGCGAACGTGTTCGACCCGGTGTTCCAGCAGACCGTCGAGGCACTGACGCGCAGCTATACAGCCGCCGGCCATGCGCTGAACGAGGCGCACGGCCTCGCAATCGCGTCGATCGCGCGGATGGTCGCGCAACAGGCGTCGTTCCTCGCATCGCTCGACGGCTTTTACTTCCTCGCGGGCGTGGCGCTGGTCGGCGGCCTCTTTGCGGCATGGCAAAAAGAGATCGATTGAGTTAAAAGACAGGCTTTGGATTTCCGCGAGCCGCCTTCATGCTCTCGAAACTGACCCGCTGGTTCGACGACCGCCGCCGCGACCGCGCGCTGCGCAGCCACCCGATCCCCGATGCGCTGTGGCAGGACACCGTCGAGCGCCTGCCGTTCCTCGCGGCACTGTCGCCCGACGCGCTCGGCCGGCTGCGCGAACTGACGAGCCTGTTCGTCGCGAAGAAATCGTTCTCGACCGCCCACGGGCTGGAGCTGACCGACGCGATGATCGCCGCGATCGCCGCGCAGGCCTGCCTGCCCGTGCTGAATCTCGACCTGTCGCTGTACGACGGCTGGGTCGGCGTCGTCGTGTATCCGGGCGAGTTCGTGATCCGCAAGACGGTGCAGGACGAGGATGGCGTCGTCCACGAAGTCGAGCAGGATGCAAGCGGCGAGGCCTGGGAAGGCGGCCCCGTGATCCTGTCCTGGGAAGATGCGCAGATGACGGACGGCCGCGACGCATACAACGTCGTGATCCACGAGTTCGCGCACAAGATCGACATGCTCAACGGCGCGGCCGACGGCTATCCGCCCCTATTTCGGCGCTGGCATGCGCCGCACCTCGATGCGCAGGCGTGGGCCGACGTGTTCGAGCACGCGTACGATCAGTTCTGCGCGCGCGTCGATGCGGTGCCGGACCGCGCGTGGGCGCGCTTCGAGCGGGATTCGCTGATCGATCCGTATGCGGCCGACCACCCGTCGGAATTCTTCGCGGTATGCAGCGAAGCGCTGTTCGTGCGGCCGAAAGCGTTCGAGTCCGAATTTCCGGAGCTGTACCGACTGCTCGCGCGCTACTACCGGCAGGATCCGGCCGGCACCGGCGCACTCGACGCACCATGAAAATTATTCGTCAACCATCTGATTTTCTGGCATAATCGCCGTTTTTCGACCTTAGGCAAGTGGCTCGCGCCGGGCTTGGCGTCGTCTGGTTTGCGCAATATGCGCGCTCCGGCACGGCAAGCGGCGGGTTGGCTACCGCTCTCACCAAGGAAAGACCATGAAAGAAGGCATCCACCCGAATTACCGCGAAGTCGTCTTCCAAGACATGTCGAACGGCTTCAAGTTCATCACGCGCTCGACGATCCAGACGCGCGAAAACATCGAACTCGACGGCAAGACCTACCCGCTCGCCAAGATCGAAGTGTCGTCGGAATCGCACTCGTTCTACACCGGTCAGCAAAAGATCATGGACACGGCAGGCCGTGTCGAGAAGTTCAAGAACAAGTTCGGCGTTCGCGCCAGCGGCAAGGCGAAGTAAGCTTCGCATTGCATCCGGTGGTTGCATTGCACCGGTACCGCACAAAAGGGCAGCCCAGGCTGCCCTTTTTTGTCTCTGCTCGCCCGGCAGCCGCCAGCCGGCGCCCGGGCAACGACCTGACGCGCAACAGCGGGCGCGTCTACAATGCCGGATGCTCGAAACCGGCTCCACCGCGCGCATCCGCGCCGGCCACCCGCCCATAACAAATCGCTCATCTGCATGAAGCCTGTCGTCCGTCTCACCGCCTCCGCCACGCGCGCGCTACCGCGCTGGCTGCTGCTCACGCTCTGCTTCGTCTACGCAGCGTTCGGCCTGTTCGGCCGCGACCCGTGGAAGAACGAGGACGCGGCAGGCTTCGGCGTGATGTGGACGATGGCCAAGGGCGGCTGGCACGACTGGCTGCTGCCGAACCTGGTCGGCAAGTTCATCACGACCGACGGGCCGCTCGGCTACTGGCTCGGCGCACTGTCGATCCGCGGCCTGGGCCCGTGGGTCGACGCGAGCAACGCGTCGCGCGTCGATACCGGCGTGCTGTTCTGCGTCGCGTGCGCCTTCGTCTGGTATGCGGCCTACCTGCTCGGCCGGCGTGCCGAGGTCCAGCCGTTCAAATACGCATTCGGCGGCGAGCCCGAGCCGCGCGACTACGGCCGCACGCTCGCCGACGGCGCGCTGCTGGTACTCGTCGCCTGCTTCGGCCTCGCGGAGCGCGGGCATGAAACGACGCCGCAGCTCGCGCAGTTCGCGTGGATCGCGATGCTCGTCTACGGGATCGTGCGCGGCATCGACAAGCCGATGCAGGGCGCGTTGTGGTGGGGCCTCGCGATGGGCCTCGTCGCACTGTCCGGCAATCCGGTGCTGGTCGTCGCCCTGCTCGCCGGCACGGCCGTGCTGTGG
This sequence comes from Burkholderia sp. Ac-20392, assembly GCF_017104585.1. NCBI lineage: Bacteria > Pseudomonadati > Pseudomonadota > Betaproteobacteria > Burkholderiales > Burkholderiaceae > Burkholderia > Burkholderia sp. Ac-20392. The sequence continues at coordinate 10,036 of NZ_JAAGPB010000146.1, read as the reverse complement.
CTCGTCACGCCCGAGATGCGCAACCTGCGCCTGCCGCTGGTCGGCGTGCCGCTCGCGGCCGCGATCTTCGCGCTGTGGCCGCTGGCCGCGTTCGTCGCGGCGCCCGACGATGCCGCTTGGTTCTTCAACCAGTGGATCCACGGCAGCCTGATGCGCTTTTCCGGCCCGCCGACCGCCGTGCTCGGCTATGCGGCGAAGAACCTGCCGCTGTTCACGTGGCCCGCGTGGCCGCTCGCGATCTGGGCATGGTGGAGCTGGGCCGGCATGCGCCGCCGGGCGCACGTCGCGATTCCGCTGTCGGTCGCCGTGCCGCTCGTCGCGCTCGTGATCCTGCAGAGCCAGCAGTCGAACCGCATGTACATGCTGCTGCTGCCGCCGCTCGCGGTGCTCGCGACGTTCGCGCTGCCGACCCTCAAGCGCGGCGCGATCAACGCGATCGACTGGTTCGCGGTGCTGAGCTTCACGATCCTCGGCACCTTCGTGTGGCTCGTGTGGCTCGCGTCGATCACGGGCTTCCCGCATCCGCTCGCACGCAACCTCGCGCGCCTCGTGCCCGGCTACGAGCCGCACTTCAAGATCCTGTCGTTCGTCTGCGCGGTGATCGCCACCGTGTGCTGGTGCTTCCTCGTGCGCTGGCGCATCTCGCGGCAGCCGAAAGTGCTGTGGCGCAGCGTCGTGCTGTCGGGTGCGGGCACCACACTGATGTGGGTGCTGCTGATGACCCTGTGGCTGCCGATCGTCAACTACGGCCGGACCTATCGCGACGTCGCGCAGCAGATCGCGGTGCACCTGCCGTCCGACTACGAGTGCATCTCGCCGGTGCGGCTTGGTGACGCGCAGATCGCAACCTTCGCGTATTTCGGCAACATGCGCTTCGATTTCTCCGGCGACTGCGACGTGATCCTGCGCCAGGACCGCGCGGACTTCGGCGAGCCGAGCTCGATGTCGCAATACGTGTGGCGTCTCGTGTGGGAAGGCCGACGCGCCGCCGACCGCGACGAGCGCTTCCGTCTGTACGAGCGCATCGAACGGCCGAAGACGCCCGTCAAGCGACGTCCGCCGCGCCGCCAGCCGGCCGATTGACGATGTTCGGCGACATCCGCCGGATCGTCGGTCTCGCGTGGCCGGTGCTCGTCGGCCAGCTCGCGATCATCGCGTTCGGCGTGATCGACACCGCGATGGTCGGCCGTTACTCGGCCGTCGACCTGGCCGCGCTCGGGCTCGGCTCGTCGATCTACATATCGATCTATATCGGCCTGACGGGCATCCTGTCCGCGCTGCAGCCGATCACCGGGCAGCTGTACGGTGCGCGGCGCTATGCCGAGATCGGCGAGGAAGTGCGCCAGGCGCTGTGGCTCGCGTTGCTGCTCGCGGTGCCCGGCTTCCTCCTGCTGCATTTTCCCGAGCCGCTGCTGCGTGTCGCGCACACGCCCGCCGCGTTGCACGACCGCACCGTCGACTACCTGCGCATCCTGTCGTACGGGCTGCCCGCCAGCCTCGTCTTCCGCATCTACAACGCGCTGACCAACGCCGCCGGCAAGCCGCGCCTCGCGATGATCCTGCAGATCGGCGCGCTGCTGCTCAAGTTTCCGCTCAACGTGTGGTTCATCTTCGGCGGGTTCGGCGTGCCGGCCCTCGGCGGCCCCGGCTGCGGGCTCGCCAGCACGCTGATCAACTGGGCGCTCGCGCTGATCGGCTACACGCTGCTCGCGAAGCTCGACGTGTTCGCGCCGCTCGCGATCTTCTCGCGCTTCTGCTGGCCGGCCTGGGAACGCCAGAAGGCGATCCTGAAACTCGGCGTGCCGATGGGCCTGTCGTACCTGATCGAGGTCACGTCGTACACGTGCATGGCGCTGTTCATCGCGCAGTTCGGCACGACGACGCTCGCCGGCCACCAGATCGCCGGCAACATCGGTGCGGTGCTGTACATGACGCCACTGTCGATCGGCGTGGCGGCGTCGACGCTGGTCGCGCGCGCGCTCGGCGCCGGACGGCCCGAGGAAGCCCGGCTGCTCGGCCGGCACAGCGTGATCTTCGCGTGCGGCATTGCCGCGACCTACGGCCTGCTCGTGTTCGTGCTGCGCCCGCTGATCATCGGCGGCTATACGCCGAACCCGACCGTCGCCGCGGCCGCGATGCCGCTCGTCGCGATCGTCGCGTGCTACCACGTCTTCGATGCGCTGCAGGTTACGTCGGCATTCGTGCTGCGCGCCTACAAGGTCGCGGTCGTGCCGACCGTGATCTATGCAGTCGCGCTGTGGGGCGTCGGACTCAGCGGCGGCTACGCGCTCGGTTTCGACGTGGGCGGCATCGCGCCCGCATGGCTGACCGGCGCGCGCGGCTTCTGGTTCGCGAACACGATCAGCCTGATGCTCGCGGGCGCCGGGCTCGTGCTGTACCTGCGCCGCGTCAGTCGCGCGCATGCCGCCGTGTCTACGTCCGCCTGACGCGTTGCCCGCTACGTCTCCTCAAGCACGTCGGCCGCGTGATACGACGACCGCACGAGCGGGCCGGCGACGACTTCCCTGAAACCGAGCAATAACGCCTCGTCGCGCCACGCGGCAAATGCGTCCGGACTCACATAGCGCCGCACCGGCAGATGGTGCGCGGACGGCGCGAGATACTGGCCGAGCGTCAGCACGTCGACGTCATGCGCACGCAGGTCGCGCAGCGTGTCGCGCACTTCGTCGTCACCCTCGCCAAGGCCGAGCATCAACCCCGATTTCGTCACCAGCCCCGGCCGTGCCCGCTTCGCCAGTGCGAGCAGTTCGAGCGAGCCGCGATAGTCGGCACCCGGTCGCGCCGCGCGATACAGCGACGGCACCGTCTCGATGTTGTGGTTGAACACGTCGGGCCAGGCGGTCGAGAGCGCATCGAGCGCGCGGGCCACGCGACCGCGGAAGTCCGGCGTCAGCACTTCGACGCCGATACCCGGCACGCTCGCGCGCACCGCCGCGATGCACGCGGCGAAATGCGCGGCGCCGCCGTCGCGCAGGTCGTCGCGGTCGACCGACGTGATCACGACGTAGCGCAATCCGAGCGCCGCGGCCGCCTCGGCCAGCCGCGCGGGCTCGTCCGGATCGAGCGGTTCGGGACGGCCGTGCGCGACGTCGCAGAACGGGCAACGCCGCGTACACAGCCCGCCCATGATCATGAAGGTCGCCGTGCGCTGCGCGAAGCATTCGCCGATGTTCGGGCACATCGCCTCCTCGCAGACGGAATGCAGCCGATGGTCGCGCAGCACGGCCGCCATGTCGGCAACCGCCGCGCTCATCATCGGCCGCGCGCGCAGCCATGGCGGCTTCGGCAACGCCGCACCGGCCGCAGGCTCGACGCGCACCGGAATGCGCGCGAGCTTGTCGCGACTTCTCGCGCCCGGCTGGCCGAGCGCCGTGAGGCTGGGTCGTTCGAGCGCGGCGGCCATCGTCAGTCTCCGAGAAACGCGACGATCAAGCGGTTCACGTCGGCGGCGGCCTCCATCTGCACCATATGCCCGCTGCCGGCGATCACCTCGGCGCGCACGCCGTCAGGCAGACCCTGCGCGTGCCGCGCCGGGATCACCTGGTCGTGCTCGCCCCAGATCACGAGCGTGCGCGGCGCAAGCGTCGCGAGCCGGTCGCGAAACACGCGCCGCTGTGCGGCACCGTCGAACGCGGCATTCGCGATCTTTTCCAGCGCGGCCTGCACGCCTTCGAGCCGCTTGTACTTGACGAGATCCTCGACGAGCTGCCGCGTGACCAGCGCGTTGTCCGCGAACAGCGCGCCGAGGTGCGGCTTCAGCGTGTTGCGGCTGTTACCGGCGACGAAGCCGTCGATGTAAGCACGGTTGATGTCGGTGCCGAGCCCGGCGCTCGCGATCAGCGTCAGTGACGCGACACGTTGCGGCGCGCGCTCGGCCGCCGCCATCGCGACCGCACCGCCCATCGAATGGCCGATCAGGTGGGCGTGGCCGATGCCCTTCGCATCGAGCAGCGCGAGCACCGCGTCTGCCAGTTCATCGAGGCTGCCCGTCTCGACCGCCTTGCCCGACTCGCCGTGACCGGGCAGGTCGAGCGCCCACACCGGCCGGTGCGCGGCGAGATCCGCGTGATTGAACAACCAGTTGTTGAGGTCGCCGCCAAAGCCGTGGATCAGCACGGCGGGTGTGCCGCTGCCTTCGCCGAGCGTCAGGAAGCGCACCGTCCGGCCGCCGATCTGCGCCTTTTCGGGCTGCGGGCCCGCGGCTTCGTCGGAAGCCGCGCTCGGCACGAAATCGCGCTGGAAATCGGCGATTGCCGCGTCGATGTCGGCATCGCTCGCATCGGCGGCCGCGACGACGCCGAGCAGCGCACCGACCGGCAGCGTCTCGCCCTCCTGCGCGACCTGCCGGCGCAGCGTGCCGTCGAACGCGCATTCGACGCCCGACGAGATCTTGTCGGTCTCGACGTCGAGCACTTCGTCGCCCTTCGTCACGCGTTCGCCGAGCGCCTTCAGCCAGCCGTTGACCTGCCCCTGCTCCATCGACAGCCCCCACTTGGGCATCGTGATCATGTGAATCGACATCGTGTCAGCTCCTCGTCTTCAGGACCGCCTGCGCAATCGCATCGGCGGACGGGATATACAGGTCTTCCAGCACGCTCGCGAACGGCGCGGGCGTATGCGGCGCAGTGACAAGCTCGATCGGCGCCTTCAGCGCATGGAACGCACGCTGCGCGACGAGCGCGGCAATGTCGGTCGCGATCGAGCAGCGCGGGTTCGCTTCGTCGACGACCACCACGCGCCCGGTGCGCTCCGCGCTTTCGAGGATCGTTTCCTCGTCGAGCGGCGACGTCGTGCGCAGGTCGATCACGTCGACCTGGATGCCGTCCTTGGCGAGCTTCGCGGCCGCGTCCAGCGCGAGATGCACCATCCGGCCGTACGTGACGATCGTCGCGTCGTCGCCGTCGCGCATCACGTTCGCTTCGCCGAACGGAATGGCATAGGACTCCTCAGGCACGTCGCCTTCGCGGGTATAGAGCAGCTTGTGTTCGAGGAAGATCACGGGATCGTTGTCGCGGATCGCCTGGATCAGCAGCCCTTTCGCGTCGTACGGCGTCGACGGGCACACGACCTTCAGCCCCGGAATGTGCGTGAACAGCGACGTGAGCATCTGCGAATGCTGCGCGGCCGCGCGCAAGCCGGCGCCGTACATCGCGCGGATCACGACCGGCGTCACGGCCTTGCCGCCGAACATGTAGCGGAACTTGGCGGCCTGGTTGAAGATCTGGTCGAAGCACACGCCCATGAAATCGATGAACATCAACTCCGCGACGGGCCGCATCCCGCACGCGGCCGCTCCTACCGCCGCGCCGATGTAGCCGCCTTCGGACAGCGGCGTATCCAGCACGCGGCCTGGAAACTTGTGGAACAGTCCCTTCGTCACGCCGAGCACGCCGCCCCATGCGTCGTCCTCGCCCGGCGCACCCGCGCCGCCTGCGTTGTCCTCGCCCATCACGATCACGCTTTCGTCGCGCGCCATTTCCTGTGCGAGCGCTTCGTTGATCGCCTGCGAATAAGTGATCTTCCTTGCCATGTCTGTCTCCTGGAATGTTCGGTTCGCCGTGCCGGCCGCGGTGTCAGGCCGCGCTCACGGGTACGACACGTAGACGTCGGTCAGCAGGTCGGCCGCGTCGGGTACCGGCGCAGCCTTGGCCTGCGCGACCGCATCGTCGATCAGCGCCTTCACCTGGGCATCGACCGCGCGCAGGTCGGCGGTCGTCAGCGCTTCGGCCCGCACGACGCGCGTTTCGAAATGCTTCAGGCAGTCCTTCTCGTCGCGCAGCTTCTGCACCTCGCCGGGTGCGCGGTAGGTTTGCGCGTCGCCTTCGAAGTGACCGAAATAGCGCGTGAACTTCACCTCGACGAGCGTCGGGCCGCCGCCGTTGCGCGCCCGCTCGACGGCTTCGCCAAGCGCTTCGTGCACCGCGAAGAAGTCGAAGCCGTCGACGATCACGCCCGGCATCCCGAACCCGTTCGCACGATCGGCGATGTTGTCGGTCGCGACCGACCAGCTCGACGACGTCGCTTCCGCATAGCCGTTGTTCTCGGCCACGAAGATCGCGGGCAGCCGCCACACCGACGCGAGGTTCATCGATTCGAAGATCACGCCCTGGTTCGATGCGCCGTCGCCGAAGAAGCACACGCCGACGCCGCCGGTCTTCTTGTGCTTCGCCGCGAGCGCCGCACCGCAGACGAGCGGGCCGCCCGCACCGACGATCCCGTTCGCGCCGAGCATCCCCATCGCCAGGTCGGCGATGTGCATCGAGCCGCCCTTGCCGTGGCAGACGCCCGTCTTCTTGCCGTAGATCTCGGCCATCATCCCGTGTACGTCGACGCCCTTCGCGATGCAATGGCCGTGGCCGCGGTGCGTGGTCGCGACGTAGTCGTCGAGGCCGAGGTGCAGTATCGTGCCGACCGCGGACGCCTCCTCGCCCGCATACAGGTGAACGAAGCCGGGGATCTCGCCGGTCGCGAATTCGACGTGCAGGCGCTCCTCGAATTCGCGGATCGTGCGCATCAGCCGGTAGGCGTCCAGCAGCTTGTCCCTGCTGAGCTGTGTCGAAGCGGTCATGTGTGTCTCCTGGGTAGGTCTGACTGCGAATGCCGCCGCGGCCGGGCCGTGGCGACGGATTTCACGGCCTGCGGCCGTCAGTGGAACGTGAAGCCGCCGTCGACGTTCACGGCCTGGCCCGTCACGTTGTCCATCGTCGCGAAGAACAGCGCGAGCCGGCCCATGTCCTCCGGCGTCTGCGCGCGGCCCTGCGGAATCAGCGTCAACTGGTGCCGCTGCCACGACGCCTCGACCGATTCGCCGTCGGCCTTCCATTCGTCGGACAGCCGGTCCCACATGTAGGTACGCACGATGCCGGGGCAGATCGCGTTGACGGTCACGCCGTCGCGCGCGACCTCCTTCGCGAGTGCATTCGTGAAGCCAACGACCGCGAATTTCGATGCGCTGTAGTGCGCGAGATTCGGAAAGCCTTCCTTGCCGGCGATCGATGCGACGTTGATGATCCGGCCGTGGCCCTGTGCCTTCAGCGGTGCGAGCGCCGCGCGGCAGCCGAGGAACGTGCCCTTCGCGTTCACGTCCATCACGAAATCCCAGTCGCGCTCGGTCAGTTCGCCGACCGGATGAATGCTGATCACGCCCGCGCAGTTCACGAGGATGTCGAGCCGGCCGAGGTCGGCGATTGCCTGCGCAACCATCGCATCGACCTGCGCGGCCTGCGTGACGTCGACCTTCGCGACCGCCGCCCGGCGGCCGAGCGCGCGGACTTCGCGCGCGGTGGCGTCGAGTGCGTCGTCGAGCAGGTCGGCCAGCAGGATGTCGGCGCCCGCGCCGGCGAGCGTCAGTGCAATGCCGCGGCCGATACCGCGCGCGCCGCCGGTGACGATGGCGACCTGTCCTTCGAGTGGGGCTGTCATGGCAATGTCTCCTGGATGATCGTTATGGATGTCGAAATGTCACTCGGTAAAACGGTCTCAATAGCGCCACTCGCCGGCATCGCGCAGCAGTTGCCGTGACGACGCGTAGCGCAGCGTGCGGCCGACGTCGACCGTCAGCGGCCCGCGCCAGTCGAGCGAGATCTCGTAGCGATCGCCACGCGCGACCTCGATCTCGCGCTCGCCGTCGAACGCGAGCGTGCCGTGCTCGAACGGGATCGTCTGCCATGTACCCGGTTCGAGTCGCTCGCAACTGCGCATCACGACGCGATCGACGCGGCCCGGCGCAATCGGCGCGACGAGCGGTGTGCCGGCCGTCTTGCCTTCGCCCGCGAAACGCATCGCGAGCCCGTGCGGCGCGCTGCGCTCGAGCGGCGCCCACGCGCCGCCGAGTGCGGACAGGCCGATCCCGTCCGGATCCGCAAACGTCAGGTAGAGCGAATCGATGTCGTCGGACCCCGAGATCGCGCGGGCGCCGATGAAACGCTGCCGCGCAGCGCATACGTCGACGAGCGCGATCTCCTCGCGCCCCGGCTGCGCACCCGCCACGCAGCGCACGACGAGCCGCTTGTTGCGCGTGAATGCGACTTCGGCCGGCACCGCGCCGGTCGCGGCAAGTCCTGCCGCGACACCGGCGACGGTGGCTTCGCGATGTTCGGGAAACGCGTTGTTGGTGCCGGTGGACAGTGCGACGAGCGGCGTCGCGCCGCAGTGCGCGGCGACGGCGCGATGGGTGCCGTCGCCGCCAAGCACGACGATCAGCGCGACTTCCATCCGGTGCAGGTATGCAGCGCCGGCCTGGGTATCGGCGACGGAGTCGGTGATCGGCAGGTCGACGAATTCGACTTCGGGCCAGCGCTCGTGCGGCGCGACCGCCCGATGCGTATCGATCGCACGCAGCAGCAGCGTCGCGATGCCCGTCCGGTCGCGCAGCGTCAGCACGCGCTCGACGCCCATCGCGCCGAGGCCGGCCAGCAGGCGCACGACCATGTTCGCCTTCTCCGCCGTCGGAAATACGGATGCATGCGTCGTAAGGCGGCGGATGTCGCGCCCCGATGCGGGGTTCGCGATCACACCGACGGTAACGGGCGTCGTCACGGGTTTGTCTCCATCCAGTTGGCCGGCCGCGGCGCGTTGGCGTGCTGCGGCCCTGCCTGTCTCGTCCGCTGCCATCGTCGGGGGGCGGATCGTCGTCATCGACGCGACCGCGCCGACTTGCCCGTGATCTCTGCAAGCGGCGTGCCATCGTGCGTGCGATGAACGTGAAACCCTTGTGAATGCTGGCGAGGCGGGGATGTCGGTGTTTCTGATTCGCTGCTGGAAGGATGGAACGTGTGGCCATTCGGCCCGCTCGTCTCACATCGCTGATTCAACGAAACGGCCACTGTGACGCCGGTGCAAGCGCACCGTTCCGCCCGCAAACCGTGCGGTATCGCGGCGCCGCGCAGGCCGCGTCATGCCGGACGATTGCCGCATCTCGTACATGAACGCGTCTCAACGACACGAGACAGCCCGCGATACCGGTGAGACGAACGTCTCACGCACGCCGCGTGCTGCGATGCAATGTGATCCGTCGAACGGGATGTGCTACAAGAACATCGCATCCCCCGCCGTACGGAACCGGAGCCGACCATGCCTTACGCCGTCCCCCAGGCCCAGCACGCCGACCGTGTACTCGGCGCGCTCGCCGGACGCCTGCCCGCGCCGGCCGAATCCACGCGCCTCGTGTCGTCGTGGCAACGGTCGCTGGAGCGCTATTGTCTCGACCCCGCTTCTTCGATCGGCCCGCGCGTGCTGACCGCAGCCGAGCTGCGTGAAGTGCGCGACAAGGAGGAGGCCTTCCTGCGTGCGTCGGGCCAGTGTCTGACGCGGCTGCACGAGATGATTCGCGTCGCCGACTACTGCGTGATGCTGACCGACGCGCACGGCGTGACGATCGACTACCGGATCGACCGCGAGCGCCGCAACGACTTCCGCCATGCGGGGCTGCACATCGGCTCGTGCTGGTCGGAAAGCGAGGAAGGCACATGCGGTGTCGCGAACGTACTGACCGATCTCGCGCCGATCACCGTGCACAAGACCGATCACTTTCGTGCGGCGTTCACGACGCTCACCTGCAGCGCGGCGCCGATCTTCTCGCCGGGTGGCGAACTGATCGGCGTGCTCGACGCGTCGGCCGTTCATTCGCCCGACGGCCGCGACAGCCAGCGTCTCGTCTATCAGCTCGTGCGGCAGAGCGCGGCGCTGATCGAGGACGGCTACTTCGTGCACAGCACCGCGCAGCACTGGATCCTGTTCGGGCATCCGAATCGTCACTACGTCGAGGCGCAACCCGAGTGGCTGATCGCGTTCGACGAATGCGGCAATATCGTCGCCGCGAACCGGCAGGCGCGCGACGCGCTGCCGGCGCTGCGCGAACCGCGCCATATCGACGAGATCTTCGATGCGACCGAGATGCCGCTGCGCGATGCCGCGCGGCTCGATGCAATCGTTGCGCTACGGCTGCGCGCGACCGGCGCACCGCTCTATGCGCGGCTGCGTGCGCCGCTACGGCGCACCGGCCGCGAACCCGGCA
>NZ_JAAGPB010000145.1:0-17916 GCF_017104585.1 Burkholderia sp. Ac-20392 | reverse complement strand
GCGAACCGCACGCTGCCGCCGGCGGGCGTCGCACCGGCGATCCGCATCGCCCGGGAACGGCTCGACACGGCGCCGGCCGCCCCCGTTTCGCTCGCCGAGCTGGCCGACCTGAGCGGCGTCAGCCGCTTCCAGCTGCTGCGCGGGTTTGCCCGCGAGCTCGGCATCACACCGCACGCGTACCTGATCCAGTCGCGTGCGCGGCTGGCGCGCGCGCTGCTCGCCAGCGGCCTGCCGATCGCCGATGCCGCGGCCGAAGCCGGCTTTGCCGATCAGAGCCACCTGACGCGTGCGTTCGCCCGCCAGTTCGGGATCACGCCGGGGCGGTTCACGCAGGCCGATTGACACCGCCGTCTTCCCGCGCGACGGCTGCCAGACACGCAGCCCCTTTGAAGGCGCGGCCACATCGCAGTGACCGCAGCAGCAGCCGATGCCCGTGGCGCAACCATGCCGAGTCCCGCACGCCGCACTCGACACCCTCGCGCACGCTGCAATTTCGTTCAAGACGCGCACGGCCGTCGTACGCGACGATGCGGCGCATGAATACACGACTGATTGGCTATCTCTATCTCGCCGCCGCGATGGCGGGCGTCGGCAGCACCGTCATCGCGAGCCGTCTCGCGGCCGGTGGCCTGCCGCCGTTCGCGGCCACGACGCTGCGCTTCCTGATCGCGACACCGCTGCTGTTCGCGCTGATGCGGGCGCAGCGAATGCGCTGGCCGCGCATCTCCACGCGCGACGCCGTGCTGCTCGTCATCCAGGCGGCAGCGGGCGGTGTCGGTTATACGGTGCTGCTGATCTGTGGCACGAAGCTGTCGTCACCACTCGATGCGGGCGTGATGCTCGGTACGCTGCCCGCGATGTCGACGCTGATCGCGGCCGTCGTGCTGCGCGAGCGGCAGACACCGCGCGACTGGGTGGCCGCCGCGCTCGCCACGGCCGGCGTGCTGTTCGTCACGTTCGCGCCCGGCCAGGCGTTGCCGTCGCTCCGCACGCTGGCCGGCGATGCGCTGGTGCTGGCCGCCGTCGCGTGCGAAGCCGTATTCATCCTGCTCAACCGGCGGCTTGCCGCACCGTTGCCGCCGCTGGCGCTGTCCACTGCGATGTCCGGCCTCGGCTTCGTGCTCGCACTCGTACCGGCCGCGTTCGAATGGCACGCGATGGCGACCGGCTGGACCGTGGGCGCCGTGTCGGCGATCGTCTACTACGCGCTGGTGCCGACCGTGCTCGGCTACCTGTGCTGGTACGCGGGTTCGGCGCGCACGAGCGGCACCGAGGCCGCCCTGTTCACGGCAGTCGCGCCGGTTTCGGCGGTGCTGTTCGCCGTCGCGCTGTTCGGCGAAACGCTCAACGGCACGCGTATCGCGGGTATCGCGCTCGTCGTCGCCGGCATGCTCGTCGGCGCGACGCGGCGGCGCGAACCGCCAACAGAAGCACGCAATACGCATCCGGTGAATCCCGGCCGGCCAGCCAGCCCCGCGCCCGCCGCGCAGACCACCGTTGACTGACTCACGCTCATCGCAACATCGCGAAACCGGTGGCGGCTCCACCCCACCCCCTGGCCTGTCGATCCCCATGCTCCCGCCATTCAGCCGGCGATTGTAGGAATGTGTCCGCGCACCGCAAAACCGTTGCGCACCACCCCGCAAGATGCAATATTCGCGTGGCCGGGACCTTTGACAACCATCGAACAACAATCCGCCACGCAATGAACAAGAAGGAAGCCAAAACAAGAATCGCGGTGCTGCTCGCCGCGGGAACGAGGAAGGCCGATGCACTGGCCGAACTGTCCGGACAGGGACTCAAGGATCGCGTGCTCGCGCACCTGATCGCGTCGCGCCCCGATCCCGAACGCTGCCGCAAGAACAAGCTGCACATCCGGATCCTGATCGCGCTCGGCATCGCCCAGCTCGCGATCAGCCTCTTGCTCGCGTACAACTTCTTCGCCACCGGCGCCGGCAACGGCCTCGTGCTGGTGTTCCTCGCGTTGGCCGTGCCGCTGTCGCTGCTGTTCATCTGGGGCTTTGCAACCAATCGTGTCGGCGCGTACCACGCGTTCATCGTGCTGTCGCTGCTGCAACTGCCGAAGACCATCGCCGAACTCGGACGCGATCCGTCGACCGCGCTGCCGAGCCTCGCGATCACGGTCCTGCTGGTGGGCTATGTCTGGTTCGTCCGCAACCGCCTGTTCCCCGACTACGGCTGGCTTACGCCGCGCAAGGTCGAAGGCCGTTACGCGTTCGTCGAGCAGGCCTGACGCCACTGGCATCGAGCGTCGGCCGCAAAAAAAAGCGCCGGGCCGCCCTGCAATCGCGGGACGGCCCGGCGCTTTCCGCATTCCGGAACCGGTCGGCTTACTTCGCCTTTTCAGCCGTATCGCTGATCGCCTGGCCACCCTTCGAAATGTCTTGTCCCATGCCGGCGACCGTGTTGCAACCGGCGAGCGCGGCGGTCACCACCAGCAGCATTGCAGCAATCGTACGCGTCATTCTCATTCTCCTTGGAATCAACAAGCCCGACGGGCGAATCGTATGCGGCGTGGCGCCCGGCAAGATGCAGGGCACGGGGCCTGACCTGATTATACGGAGACGGCCGCCGCGCGCCAGTACGAACCCGCCGCCTGTCACACGGGCCACCCAGCCGGTTCGCGCAGATTTTCCTTGACTTCAACGCGCCAGGAACTAATATACGCATCGCGTATATTTTTAGTCAGGAGCCGCCGATGACCGTTCCCCAGCAAGCCTTCCTCCGCGACGCCATGCGCCGCCTCAACATGACGCGCGAAGCGTTCGCGAGCCGCATCGGCGTGAGCCGGCGCGCGCTGGATACCTGGCTGCTGCCGGACGACTCGCAGGAATCGCGCGGGATGCCCGAGATCGTCGAGCGCTTCGTGTCGGAAATCGTCGAGCGCTCGGTACCGGAAGGCGGCGGATATACGCAAAGCGTAGATAATCAGGGGCTCGCCAAGCAGTTCTTTTTCGAAGGCAAGCCGCAACTGCTGTCGGTCGACCAGTTCTCGCGGGAATCGGTCGAGGCGCTGTTTCGCGTGGCCGACGTGATGCAGCCGATCGCGCGCCGCCACAAGATTTCGCGCGTGCTGGAAGGCGCCGTGCTCGGCAACCTGTTCTTCGAGGCCAGCACCCGTACGCGCGTGTCGTTCGGCGCCGCCTTCTGCCGGCTCGGCGGCTCGGTGTGCGACACGACGGGCTTCACGTTCTCGTCGATGGCCAAGGGCGAATCGATCTACGACACGAGCCGCGTGATGGCCGGCTACGTCGACGCACTCGTGATCCGCCATCCGGAGAAAGGCTCGGTGGCCGAGTTTGCGCGCGCGACCAACCTGCCCGTGATCAACGGCGGCGACGGCCCCGGCGAGCACCCGAGCCAGGCGCTGCTGGATCTCTATACGATCCAGCGCGAATTCTCGCGGCTCGGCAAGATCGTCGACGGCGCGCACATCGCGCTGGTCGGCGACCTCAAATACGGCCGCACCGTGCACTCGCTCGTCAAGCTGCTCGCGCTGTACCGCGGGCTCAAGTTCACGCTCGTGTCGCCGCCGACGCTCGAGATGCCGGCCTATATCGTCGACCAGATCGCGACGAACGGCCACGTGATCGAACAGACGACCGACCTCGCGGCCGGGTTGCGCGGCGCGGACGTCGTCTATGCGACGCGGATCCAGAAGGAGCGCTTCACCGACGAGTCGTTCGAAGGCTACACGCCGGATTTCCAGATCAACCAGGCGCTCGTCGATACGGTGTGCAAACCGGACACGCTGATCATGCACCCGCTGCCGCGCGACAGCCGGCCCGGTGCGAACGACCTGTCGGTCGACCTGAACCGCGACCCGCGCCTCGCGATCTTCCGCCAGACCGACAACGGCATTCCGGTGCGGATGGCGATCTTCGCGGTGCTGCTCGGCGTCGAGAACCTCGTCCAGCACTCGATGCGCGACGCGACGTGGCGCCCGCCCGCGTATCTCGGGCCGGAGGACGCGGTGTTTCACGGGGTCGATTGAGAAGGAGCAGCGGGGCGCGGCCAGTCAGGCGCCCCTACGTTCAACGGAAAGCGCGCCCGGCAGCCCGGCGCGCTTTTTTTACGCGCGGTGGAAAGATGGGCAATCGGCGCCTAGGACGCCCATGGATCAATCACCCGCAGGCCGACCGCCTCGAATGGCGCGACGTCGCGCGTCGCAATGATCAATCCGTTCGCCTCGGCCGTCGCGGCGATAAAAACATCGGCAGGCGCGATCGCACTGCCTAAGGTACGCGCACGCGCTCGAATGCTTGCATACGCTTTGCTCGCCGCATCGTCGAACGGCAGAATCCTGCCGCGAAACAGCGGCACGACGCGCTGCTCGATGCTTTGATGAAGCCAGTCGCGCCTGCGCCCTTCCGGCAGTGCCGCCACGCCGAAGCGCATTTCGCCGAGACTGATCGCGGCAAGAAACAACGTTTCGACGTTCTGGGCATCGAGCCACTCGATCACGGCTGCGCTCGGCTCGCGCCTCAGCGGCTCGGACATCACGTTCGTATCAACAAGGATCATTCGAAGCTCATCGGGTCGGTTAGCGTTTTGTCGCGCTGAACGTCGAATTCGACGCCGCCCGCCTCCCGTCCGATTTCCGCCAGCAGTGTCCCAAGCTTCAGCCTGCCACCAGGCAGAACGGCCTGCTCGAGGATGTCACGCACCTCGGCTTCCGTACTGCGCCCATGCTGGGCCGCGCGGATTCGGAGCGCACGGTGCACTTCATCAGGCAGATTTCGAACGGTAATCACGGGCATGATGCACCTCACCACATTTGCTTTCAATGCTGTCATATTAGCACCTTGATGTCATGGCGGGTGATCCGCGACAGAACCACTCTAACCCGCCCGACAAGCCCGCCACACCTGGCCTTTCGGCCATCAACCACCACCCCGCACGCCTCGCAACCACTCCGCCACATTCCTCAACAATTTCCCAACAAACGCGAACAAGAACGCTTCTCATTTAAGTTGAAATTACATAGAATGCCGCCTGAAAACAAATCGTAATAATTCCCGGCGGCATGCACATTTCCGCAGCGCGCTGCCCCCGGGGCCACACCGCGAGGTCGAAGCGCACCATGAAGTCACGTTCCGACGAGCTGAAGCTCGGCAAATTCACCACCCTGTGCAGCGTGCTCGCCGCGAGCCCCGCGTTCGCGGCGGACGGCACGCCGCCGCCCGCCCCGGCCGGCACCGAAGGCCATCTCGCGCCGATCGAGGTCCAGGGCAAGGCCGAGCACAGCTACAAGGCCGACTTCTCCGCTTCCGCGAAATTCACCGCGCCGCTCGTCGACACGCCGAAATCCGTCACCGTGATCCCGCAGGAACTGATCCAGAACAGCGGCGCGTCGACGCTGACCGAAGCGCTGCGCACCGTGCCCGGCATCACGTTCGGCGCCGGCGAAGGCGGCAACCCGCTCGGCGATCGTCCGTTCATCCGTGGCTACGACACGCAGGGCAGCATGTTCGTCGACGGCATGCGCGACACCGGCGCGACGACGCGCGAGATCTTCAACACCGAGCGCATCGAGATCACCAAGGGTTCCGACGGCGCGTACGGCGGCCGCGGCGGCGCGGGCGGCAGCATCAACCTGATCACGAAGGCCCCGCACCTCGGCACCACCGCCGCTGCGAGCGCGGGCCTCGGCACCGACCGCTATCGCCGCTTCACGGCCGACGGCAACTGGCAGTTCGCCGATCACGCCGCGTTCCGGCTGAACCTGATGAGCCACAACAACGACGTCGCCGGCCGCGACGCGGTGAACAACGAGCGCTGGGGCGTCGCGCCGTCGATCGCGTTCGGCCTCGGCACGTCGACGCGCGTCGTCGCGAGCTACTACCACCTGTCCACCGACGACCTGCCCGACGGCGGCATCCCGTACTACTACGGCTTCAATCTCCCGA
Source organism: Burkholderia sp. Ac-20392 (assembly GCF_017104585.1). NCBI lineage: Bacteria > Pseudomonadati > Pseudomonadota > Betaproteobacteria > Burkholderiales > Burkholderiaceae > Burkholderia > Burkholderia sp. Ac-20392. The sequence goes on along the minus strand of NZ_JAAGPB010000145.1, from coordinate 11,986 downwards.
AGGGCGTCGCCACCGACGGCCCGGCGCCCGTCGACCGCCACAACTTCTACGGCCTGACCAACCGCGATTTCCGCAAGACGACGTCGGACATCAGCACGCTCAAGATCGAGCACGACATCACGTCGTCGCTGACGATCCGCAACACCACGCGCTACACGGAATCGACCCAGGACTACATCTGGACGCAGCCCGACGACAGCCAGGGCAACGTGGTCAACGGCAAGGTCTGGCGACGCGCGAACACCCGCAACAGCTCGATCAACAGCATCGCGAACCAGACCGAGCTGTTCGGCGAATTCCGCACCGGCCCGTTCAAGCACAGCTTCACGACCGGCATCGAGCTGTCGCGCGAATGGGGCAAGCGCGACACGTACAACGTCGCCGCCGCGAACGGCAAGATCTGCCAGAACGGCATCGGCGCGGCGTCGGGCTACAACTGCACGAGCCTGTGGTCGCCGAATCCGAACGACCCGTGGGCCGGCTCGATCACGCGCAACAACGACTACTCGCGTGCCCGCACCGTGACGAAATCGATCTACGGCTTCGACACGATCGAGATCACGCCGCGCTGGCAGGTCAACGGCGGCGTGCGCATCGACGACTACTCGACCCGCTTCACCGACACCAAGGCCAACGGCGGCAAGACCACCACGCGCGACGACACGCTCGTGAACTGGCAAGCCGGCCTCGTGTTCAAGCCCGCGCAGAACGGCAGCATCTATGCGTCGTACGCGACGTCGTCGACGCCGGCCGGGATGATGCTCGGCGAAGGCAGCGAATCGCAGTCGCTCACGCCGGGCCGCGGCGGCGTCGGCTCGAACGCCGATCAGCTGTCGCCGGAGAAGAACCGCAGCATCGAACTCGGCACGAAGTGGAACGTGCTGAACGACAAGCTCGCGCTGACCGCCGCGCTGTTCCAGATCGACACGACGAACGCACGCGTGACGCTGCCGAACAACCAGTACGCGATGGTCGGCAACAAGCGCGTGCAGGGCCTGGAACTCGGCGTCGCAGGCCAGATCACGAAGCAATGGCAACTGTTCGGCGGCTACACGTACATGAAGAGCGAGCTGCGCGACAACGGCAAGGACTCGGCGAACAACGGCAACCAGTTCCCGAACACGCCGAAGCACAGCTTCACGATGTGGTCGAACTACGACGTGACGCCGAAGTTCACCGTCGGCGGCGGCGCGTTCTACATGTCGCAGGTGTTCGGCGATACCGCGAACCAGCACGCAGTGCCGTCGTACTGGCGCTTCGATGCCATGGCGCAGTACCGCATCAACAAGAAGCTCGATCTGCAGCTGAACGTGAACAACCTGTTCAACCGCACCTACTTCGACCAGGCGTATCCGGCGCACTACGCGTCGATCGCACCGGGCCGCTCGGCGTTCGTCACGCTGAACGCGCGCTACTGATCGATGGAGGCCGTGTCGCTGAAGGCGCTCGCGTCGGTTTCGCCGCGCGAGTTCGCCGACATCCTGGCCGGGCCGCCCGAGCGCGCCGCCGCGTGGGTCGCGGCGGCGGCCGACAACGGCATCGTCGATGCGCAGGCCGTCTACGGGCAATACCTGCTCGACGGGCACGGCGTCGCGCGCGATCCCGCGGCCGCGTTCAACTGGTTCCGGCACGCGGCGCGCGCCGGCCACGCGATGGCGATGAACATGCTCGGCCGCTGCTACGAATTCGGCTGGGGCACGGCCGCGTGCGCGCCCGTCGCCGTGTACTGGTACCGGCTCGCCGCGCAGGCGGGGCTCGACTGGGGCATGTACAACTACGCGACGGCGCTCGCGCTCGGCAACGGCGTCGACGAAGATCGCGCCGATGCGCTCGACTGGTTCCAGCGTGCGGCCGCACTCGGCCATGCGAAATCGATCAACCTGATCGGCGGCTTTTACGAGGACGGCTGGGTCGTACCGGTCGACCCCGACGCCGCGTTCGACCACTATCGCCGCGCCGCCGTGGCCGGCGATTTCCGCGGCCAGTTCAACCTTGCGCGGCTGCTCGCCGAGCGCGGGCAGATCGACGACGCGCTCGTGTGGCTCGCGCGCGTGCCGGCCACCGCTACCCCCGCGTTCGTCGCGAAGATGCGCGCGTATCTCGCGTCGTCGCCGATCGACGCGTTTCGTGCGGCGGCGCTGCAGTTGCCATCACAGCCGCAGCCTCACTGCATGGAATCCGCATCATGATGCTTCATATCCCCGGCGTACTGACGAAAGCGCAGGTCGCGCAATGCCGCGATCTGCTCGATGCAGCCGAATGGGTCGACGGCAATGCGACGTCCGGCACGCAGTCGGCGCTCGCGAAACGCAACCGGCAATTGCCTGAAGGCGCGCCGGCCGCACGCGCGGTGGGCGACGCGATCCAGGACGCGCTCGCACGCCATCCGCTGTTCTTCTCGGCGGCGCTGCCGCTCAAGGTGTTTCCGCCGCTGTTCAATCGCTACGAAGGTGGCGAGACGTTCGGCACGCATGTCGACAACGCGATCCGGCTGCTGCGCGGCACGGATTTCCGCGTGCGCAGCGATCTGTCCGCGACGCTGTTCCTTGAAGAACCCGATGCATACGACGGCGGCGAGCTGTGTGTCGAGGATACGTACGGCACGCATCGCGCGAAGCTGCCGGCGGGCGACCTCGTGCTGTATCCGGCATCGAGCCTGCATCACGTCACACCCGTGACGCGCGGCGAGCGCGTCGCATCGTTCTTCTGGATCCAGAGCATGGTGCGCGACGACGGCGACCGCACGCTGCTGTTCCAGCTCGATACGCAGATTCAGGCGCTTTCCGCCGAGAAAGGCGCGAAGGACCCGATGGTCATTTCATTGACGGGGATTTATCACAACCTGTTGCGGAAGTGGGCGGATGCGTAGCCAACGGAGTGCCACCCAGCCGTTGGACGTATTGCGCGGCTCGGTCTTGCACTACGACGCCCCCGTCGATCCAATCGAGGAAAGCGCCCGGGAAGCGCCGCAACGCGCCCCCCGAAACGAAGGCGTCCACGCAGACACGTCCATCGAGACGCTCGGATAAGCACGCACGCGCCGCAGCGAAAACCGCGACGCATCCTCCGCCGGACTCTGGCATATTGGCGATTCGTCTGACAAAAACCACATCGGCCGACTTCCCCGCCGGCTCGTGGCCCACATCCGTCATTGCGCCACTTCGTCCACTATCGTGATTTCGCTCTCCGATCCCGTTGTCCGGTCGATTGCCCTGCTGGAATCGCACGAAGGGTTTGTCGATCTCGCAGGCTTCCATGACCGCATCGCCGTCGATCTCGGTCGCCGCGATATCAAGAGCAGAAGCCCGCATTTCCTGAAAGTACGCCGTGGCGTGGCAGACCGGCTGATTGCCGCTGCGCACGCGCTCCCCGCCGCCCTGCGCCTGTACGTCAAGGAGGGCTATCGCCCGCTGGCCCTGCAGCGCGACTACTTCTCCACGCACCTCGCGCACCTGCGCCGCACGCTGAATCCGCTGCCGGACGAAGACGCGCTGATCGCACTCACGAGCCACTACGTCGCCCCGCCGGAAGTCGCCGCGCATCCGACGGGCGCAGCCGTCGACCTGACACTGATCTCGGCGGAAGGCATCGAGCTCGACATGGGCTGCGTCATGAACGCCACCGACCAGAAATCATCCGGCGCGTGCTACACGCACAACCCGTTCATCAGCCGGGCAGCAGCCCGCAACCGCCAGATACTGATCGCCGCGCTGACGGGCGCCGGCTTCACCAATTACCCATCGGAATGGTGGCATTGGTCGTTCGGCGATCGCTATTGGGCCGTGATGCACGATCAATCGCACGCGATCTACGGCCCCGTCGAGGAAAACATGCTCGACGAAGCCGCGCGCTGACATTCTTTCCGACGAAACGCGCCCGCCTCGGTAACATCCTCACTTGTCGATCCCTGCCCGCTCCCGCACAATCCCAGCACCTGCATCACTCTCCCCCGCGCCGATGTCCTATGCGTCACTCGCCACCGGCGTCCTCCTCGCCGGCGGCCTTGGTCAACGCTTCGACCCGAGCGGCCTGCAAAGCAAGCTTCTCGCGCTGCTTCCCGACGGCACGCCGGTTGCGGTTGCGGCCGCCCGCCATCTCGCGGCGGCCACGGCCGACGTGATCGCCGTCGTGCGCCCCGGTGCCGAAAAACTCGCGATGCTGCTGAACGAAGCCGGCTGCCATGTCGTCTATGCGCCCGATGCCATGCGCGGCATGGGCGCAAGCCTCGCGGCCGGCGTGCGCGCGACGCCCGACGCGAACGGCTGGCTCGTCGCACTTGGCGACATGCCGTGGATCGCGGCTTCCACCTACGAAACGGTCACGCGCGCGCTCGACGCCGACGACGCGTCGATCGTCGCACCTGCGCATCGCGGCGTGCGCGGCCATCCGGTCGGGTTCGCCGCGCACCACTTCGATGCACTCGCCGCGCTCGACGGCGACACCGGCGCCCGCGCGCTGTTCGCCAGCGCACCGGTCAGGCTGCTCGACGTCGCCGATCCCGGTATCGTGCGCGACGTCGATACGCCGGCGGATTTGCGCTGACTGTCGCCGCGCAAAGGCGCACGGTGCAATCCGTGCATGGCCCGCTCCGCGCGCAGCAGCAGCCTGCACGAAAACCGCCCGTGCACGGATCGCACCGACCACACACCACCCGCCGCCACAATCCCGCTGCAAACGCACGCCCGATTGGCTATAACGGAGACGAGGCGCCACCGCCGTCACGCACCGAGCGAGCTCTCCATGACCGATCACACGACCCCGACGCCCGAGCCACCGGCCGACCCGAACCGCGACCCGGAAGACGATCCGTTATCGCCACCGTCGCCGGGCCATCATCACGACAATCCGCAGCAGCCGGACGGACCGCCGAGCAAGGATCCGGTTTAGCCGCAGGGCTGCCGCGCCGCGCATTCACCGCGGGTTCCCGTCATGCGCCGTCGTCGCATGACGCTGCCTAGCGCGCCGTATACCCGCCGTCGATCGGCAGCGACACACCGCTGACCATCGACGCCGCATCGCTCAGCAGGAACAGGATCGGTTCGACGACCTCGTCCGGCTCGGCAAATCGCCCGAGCGGAATCGCGGCCAGCATCGGCGCACGCTTTTCCGGTTCGCTCCACGCGAACTGCGCCATCGGCGTGAGCGTGACGGTCGGGTTCACACTGTTCACACGAATGCCGTGCGGCCCGAGTTCGATGCACAGCACGCGCGTGATCGCGTCCATCGCCGCCTTCGACGCGCAGTAACTCAGATGCGCGGGCAAGCCGACGAGCGCGGCCTGGCTCGATACGTTGACGATGTTGCCCCGCGCCTGCGCCGCGCCGCGTCCGTCACGCGCGATCATCTTCCGTGCGACGGCCCGTGCGACGAGCGCCGCGCCACGCGCATTGACGGCCATCACGCGATCGAAATGCGCGGCGCTCACTTCGAGCGCCGATTCGAGTGACGCAATCCCCGCGCAATTCACGAGGCCGTCGAACGCATCCTGCGCGGCGAGCGCCGCATCGATCGCCTGCTCGTCTCCACCGACATCGAGTCGCAACGTCTCGCACGCGGTCTCGCCGGCCAGCGCGTCGAGCGCGGCCATGTCGCGCCCGGCCGCGACGACCTGCGCGCCCGCCTGCGCCAGCGCGACCGCGCACGCGCGCCCGATTCCGCTCGACGCGCCCGTGACGAGCACCCGCGAACCGCCGAAATCGAATCGTGTCTTCATGATGGCGTGTGCAACCCGTGCATGATCGGTTTGAGCGCCGGATACAGCGCCGTGTAGAGCGCAAAGCGCGCCGCATAGGCTTTCGCGCGTTCGGCATCGGGCCGCGCACGCTCGACGAGCGTGACCCATCCGCCTTGCGCGTCGTCGTGCGACACGAGCCCTGCGCCGACGCCCGCGAGCAAGGCGGCCCCCATCGCGGCTTCGACGTCCTGCTCGATCGTCCACACCGGGAAGCCGGTCACGTCCGCGATGATCTGCATCCATAGCGCCGAATGCGCAGCCCCGCCCACGACGATCAGCCGGTCGTCGAGCGCAGCCGCGCCGCGGCGGCCAGCCTCGATGTTGTGCCGCAAGGCGAACGCGACGCCTTCGAGCACCGCGCGATACAGGTGCGCACGCGTATGCGCGAGACTCAGCCCGATGAATGCGCCGCTCGCCTTCGCGTCCCACACGGGGCTGCGCTCGCCCATCAGGTACGGCAGGAACAGCACGCCGTCGGCGCCCGGCGGCACGCTTTCGGCCGCTTCCTCGAGCAATACGTGCGGATCGCCGTGCGGCAGCAGGCGTGCCGCATCGATTTCCGCATGACAGAACTGGTCGCGAAACCACGCAACCGACGCGCCGGCCGTGATCGCGCCGCCGAACACGTACAGGTCGCGCTGCCCGTTGAACACATGCGGCATGCTGACGAGCCCGTGACGCGCATCGACGTGCCGGCTCACGTAGCCCCAGCACATGCTGGTGCCGATCATCGCGACATGCTGCCCCGCGCGCGTCGCGCCGGCCGCGAAGGTCGCGACGGCCGCATCGACGCCGCCCGCGACGACGGGCGTGCCGGCCGGCAGCCCGAGCTGCTCGGTCCATTGCGACAGTAGCCCGCCGACGATGTCCGTCGATTCGACGAGCCGCTCGGGCATCATCGTTGCGGGAATGCCGAGCATGTCGAGCGCATCGTCGGACCACTCGCGGCGCGCGACGTCGTACACGCCGCCGATATTGCCGGCCGAACTGTGATCGACCGCGATTTCGCCGGTCAGCAGGTAGATCACGTACGCGTTCGGCGGCAGGAAGTAGCGCACGTTCGCCCACACGTCCGGCCGCTGGTCCCGCAGCCACAGCATCTTCGTGAAGCCGTAATAGCTGTCGACGCCGTTGCCCGTGATCACGCGCAACCGCTCGACGTTCACGTTCGCGTTGACCCAGTCGACTTCCGCGGTCGCGCGCCGGTCCATCCAGATCAGGCACGGATGGAGCGGCCGCATGTCGATATCGACCGGAATGCCCGAGCCGCCGTACAGGCTGCCCACGCACACCGCGCGGATCGCATCGGCCGGCACGCCCTGCGCGCGCGCATCGCTCACGCAGCCCGCGATGCAGGTGAGCACGGCATCGAACCACACCTGCGGCCATTGCTCGGCCCACAGCGGGCGCGGCGTATCGGGCTGGTAGCCGGCCGAGCGCCGCGCGACGATCGTGCCGTGCCGGTCGACGAGCAGCGCCTTGGTGCTCTGCGTGCCGATATCGACGCCTATGACGTATTCCATGATGTCTCCGGTGAGGCGCGCGCCGGCCGTCAGCGGGCCGGCTTCAGCAGCACCTTGATCGATTCGGGCGATTTCGCGACGCGGATCGCGTCGTCCCAGTCCTCGAGCGCGAAATCGTGCGTGACGATGCCTTTCGACGTGACGAGCCCCCGCGCGAGCAGGTCGATCGCAATCGGATAGCAGTATGGCCCCAGGTGCGCACCGCGCACGTCGAGTTCCTTTCGATCGCCGATGATCGACCAGTCGACCGTCGCATCCTCGCCGAACACGCTGAACTCGACGAAGCGGCCGAGCTTGCGGATCAGGTCGAGCCCCTGGCTCACGCCGACCGGCGCACCGGTCGTCTCGATGTAGACGTCGCAGCCGTAGCCGTCGGTGAGCGACCTGACGATCTCGCGCGCGTCGTCGCGCTTCGGGTTGATCGTCACGTCCGCGCCGTACTCACGCGCGAGTTCGAGCCGTTCGTCGATCAGGTCGATCACGACGAGCTTCTTCGGCGTCTTCAGGTGCGCAACCTGCGTCATCATCAGCCCGAGTGGGCCCGCACCCGCGATCACGACCACATCGTCGAGCTGGAGATCGCCACGGTTCACCGTATGGATCGCACACGACAGCGGCTCGATGATCGCCGCATCTTCCAGCGACACGCCGAGCGGGATCTTGTGGACGATCGCGGTCGGCGGAATGCGCATGTACTCGGCCATCCCGCCGTCGGCCACCTCGCGCTGGAAGCCGAAGATGTTGTGCACTTCGCACATCCAGTACTGGCCCGACTTGCAATAGCGGCACTTGCCGCACGGCACGATCTGCTCGGCGATCACGCGATCGCCCACCGCCACGCCGAAGTGCTCGGCCGCGCCGTCGCCGAGCGCTTCGACGTAGCCGAAAAATTCGTGGCCGGGAATCACGGGCGCCTTCACCCACGGGCTCGGGCCGCCCCAGAACATCTTCGCGCCCGTATAGCACTTGCAGTCGCTCGCGCAGATTCCGCATGCGGCGATGCGGATCACGAGCTCGTTCGCGCCGGGGCGTGGCTTCGCGACCTGTTCGACGCGGTAGTCCTCGGGGCCGTGGCAAACGACCGCGGTCATCCGCGGCGGGGCTTCGGGTGTCGTCATGGGTTGTCTCTTTCGTTGATGATCTGGATGACTGATGAATCAATCGTTACCGCGACCGTTCGCGGCTGATGTAGATCGCGAGCAGGATGATTCCGCCCTTGATCACGTTCTGCACATACGGGTTCACGCCGATCATGTTCAGCCCGTTGTTGAGCACGCCGAGCAGCAGCGCGCCGACCAGCGTGCCGAGGATCGCGCCGCGCCCGCCGGAGATCGACGTGCCGCCCATCACGACGGCCGCGATCGCGTCGAGTTCGAAGCCCACGCCCGCGTTCGGCTGACCGCTCATCAGCCGCCCGGTCAGCACGATCGCGGCGAGCGCCGACGTGAGCCCGGCCAGCGTGTAGACGATCAGCTTCACGCGCGCGACGCGCACGCCGGTGAGCCGCGTCGCCTGTTCGTTGCCGCCGATCGCATACACGTAGCGGCCGAACGGCATCCGGTCGAGCAACAACCACGCGATGGCATAGACCACCAGCATGATCAGCACCGGCGCCTGGATGCCGAACACCTTGCCGCTGCCGAAGAATGCGACCCAGTCGGGCAAGCCGTCGATCGGATAGCCGCCCGTGTAGATCAGTGCGAGGCCGCGCGCGATGCCCATCGTCGCGAGCGTGACGATGATCGGCGGCATCCCGGCAAACGCGACGAACACGCCGTTCAGGAAGCCGAAACCGAGACCGACCGCGATGCCGATCGCGAGCGCGGCAACCGCGTTCACGCCCGCGACCATCAGCCCGGCCGCCAGCGTGCCCGACAGCGCCATCACCGAGCCGACCGACAGGTCGATCCCGCCGGTCAGGATCACGCAGGTCATGCCGACCGCGATGATCGCGTTGATCGACACCTGGCGCAGCACGTTCTCGAGGTTCGCGGCGGACAGGAAGCTCGGGCTCGCGATCATCATCGCGATGCACACGACGATCAGGCCGACGAGCGGATAGAACAGCGTCGAGCGCCGCAGCTGCGCCCACATCGCGCGTGGCGGCGGTGCGTCGCCGTTTCCGGCGGTAGCCGCGAGCGTCGTGGAAGGCGTGGAAGAAGAATCAGGCAGGTTCATGGGTCGCTCCTCGCGTGCCGGCCGTGGCATAGGTCATGACCGTGTCGGGATCGATCTCGTCGCCTTCGAGCGTCGCCTCGATGCGGCCCTGCCGGAACACGGCGACGCGATCGCACATGCCGACGATTTCCGGCAGCTCGGACGAGATCATGATGATGGCGTAGCCGCGCGCGGTGAGTTCGCGCATCAGCCCGTAGATTTCGGCTTTCGCGCCGACGTCGATGCCGCGGGTCGGCTCGTCGAAGATCAGCACCGACGTGTGATGGTTGAGCCAGCGCGCGATCACGACCTTCTGCTGGTTGCCGCCGGACAGCGTCGCGACCTCGGTGTGGATCGACGGCGCCTTCACGCCGACGCGCCGCATCACGTCATGCGTGGTACGCGCCTCGCCGCGACGGTCGATCAGCCAGCGCATCGACCGGTACTTGCCGAGGTTGTTCAGCGAGATGTTGTCGCGGATCGAGAACGACGTGACGAGCCCTTCCGTCTTGCGGCTTTCCGGCAGGATGCCGATGCCCGCGCGCAGCGCGTCGGCCGGATCGGCGAGCTTCGCCGCCGCGCCGCGCACGCGCACGTCCTTGCGATGCGCACGCGTCGCGCCGATCACCGCGAGCGCGGTTTCGGTGCGGCCCGAGCCGACCAGCCCGGCAAAGCCGAGAATCTCGCCGGCATGCAGCGTGAAGCGGTTCACCGGGCCGCCGCGTTCGATCTGCAGCTCGTTGACCTCCAGCACCCGCGGGGCATCGGCCGCGCGCGCCGGCTTCGGCGGAAAGCTGCTTTCGATCCGGCGGCCGACCATCATCCGCACGAGCTGTTCGACGTCCGTGCGCGCGACGTCGGTCGTCGCCACGTACTGGCCGTCGCGCAGCACCGTGATGCGGTCGCACACCGCGAAAATCTCGTCGAGGTGATGCGAGATGAAGATCATCGCGACGCCCTGCCGCTTCAGCTCGCGCATGATCGCGAACAGGTGCCCGGCCTCGGCCGGCGTGAGCGTGGCGGTCGGTTCGTCGAGAATCAGGATGCGCGCGTCGAGCGACAACGCCTTGCCGATCTCGACGAACTGTTGCTGCGCGACCGACAGCGCGCGGATCGGCGCATCGAGATCGATCGCCACGCCGAGCCGCGCGAAGATTGCGGCCGCCGCGTGACGCATCCGCTTGCGGTCGCGCGCGCCCCAGCGGTTGCGCAGCTCGCGGCCGAGGAACAGGTTGTCGACCGCGTCGAGGTGCGGGATCAGGCTGAATTCCTGGAACACGATGCCGACGCCCGCCGCGACCGCGTCGTGATAGTCCGCAAAATGGCGTGCGGCGCCGTCGATCTCGATCGTGCCGGCATCCGGCTGATGAATGCCGCACAGGATCTTCATCAGCGTCGACTTGCCCGCGCCGTTCTCGCCGAGCAGCGCGTGGATCTCGCCGCGCGCAATCTCCAGATCAATGTCGGACAGCGCCTTCACGCCCGGAAAGCTTTTCGTGATGTGGCTGAGCCTGAGTATCGTGTCCATCGGCTTCTCCGTGCGAAGGGCGCCGGCCGTGCCGCCGCCCTTCGCGTCGCATCGCACGTCGTTCACCAGCTGAAGCCCTTCGCGTTGCCGCGATCGACCACCTTCACGTCGACCGGAATCGCCTTCGGCACCGTCGCGCCCCACTTGCGCGCGATCGCGATGCCGAGCGCGATGCGCACCTGGTCGGCCGGGAACTGCGCCGTCGTCTCGATGAACTTCGAATTCGGCTTCTGGATCGCGGCGATTGCCTCGGGCGCGCCGTCGACGCTCGTCAGCTTGATGTCCTTGCCCGAGCTCTCGATCGCGGCGAGCGAGCCCATCGCGCCGCCGTCGTTCACGCTGAAGATGCCCTTCAGGTTCGGATGCGCGGAGATCATGTTCTCGGTCACCGACAGCGCGGTCGCGCGCTCCTGCTTGCCGTTCTGCGTATCGACCAGCTTCACGTTCGGGTATTTCGCGAGCCCGGCCTTGCAGCCGCGCACGCGTTCGAGAATCGGCACGACCGGGATGCCGTCGAGAATCGCGACTTCGCCGCTGCCGCCGATCGCCTTCGCGAGGTAGTCGCACGACATCACGCCCGCGTCGTAGTTCTTCGAGCCGACGAACGAATCGACCGGGCCGTTCGCGTTCGCATCGACCGCCACCACCACCGCGCCGGCCTTCTTCGCCTGCGTGATTGCCGACTGGATGCCGGTCGAATCGGTCGGGTTCACGAGCAGGATGTCGATCTTCTTCTGCAGCATGTCCTCGACGTCGCTCACCTGCTTGCTGACGTCGTGATGCGCGTCGGTGACGACGACCTGCGCGCCGATCGACGCGGCCGCGTCGTTCAACGCTTTCTGCATTGTCACGAAATACGGGTTGTTCAGCTCCTGGAACGTCATGCCGATGCGCAGCGGTGCGGCCTGCACGGCGGCGGCCGGCAGCCAGGCCGCGACGGCGAGCGCGGCAACCACCGCCATGCGGGCGGCGCGGCGGTGGAATGAAGCGGGCGATGCATGCGTCATGACGGTGTCTCCGGTTATAGGTGCAGCTTTTTCGTGG
>NZ_JAAGPB010000144.1:0-270 GCF_017104585.1 Burkholderia sp. Ac-20392 | reverse complement strand
CGGGCAGAACATACAGCAAGTGACACATACAACTACTAGAACACAGGAAAGACAGAGAGCCAGACATTATACGAGTACGTCACGCCACGAGTATCATAAAACGTACGAAGAGAGACAGAACAGACGAAGGAAGACGACCTAACTGCACTCGCGGATAAGAGAGCACGCGAAGAAGCTGCAACCGAAGTATGATGCATAAACGTACTACAGATCTAGGGTATGTTTTTTTTTTTAATGATACGCCGACCACCGAAATCTAAACCGGGTTAT
>NZ_JAAGPB010000143.1:0-17799 GCF_017104585.1 Burkholderia sp. Ac-20392 | reverse complement strand
GGTCAGGCTGAGCGCGCGCGTCGTGCGCGTGAGCAACGCCGCGCCGTAGTGGCGCTCGAGCGCGGTCAGCCGCTCGGACACGGTGGCCGGCGACAGCCCGAACTCACGACCCGCCGCGGCCAGCCCACCCTTCTCCACGATGCGCAGGAACAGCGCGAGATTGTCGAGCAGCATTATTCGCCTCTTCCGAACGATATTTTCGAAGTCTGCCCAATTATCCGAAATATCCGCAAGCGATACAGTGTGGCAACACCTGGCCACGCGGCCGCCGCTCGACACTTCGACCTCCCAAAGGAAACCCGCCATGGAATACCGCACCCTCGGCCGCTCCGGCCTCAAGGTTCCCGTCCTGAGCTTCGGCGCCGGCACGTTCGGCGGCACCGGCCCGCTGTTCAGCGCATGGGGCAACACGGGCGTCGACGAAGCGCGCCGCCTGATCGACATCTGCCTCGAAGCCGGCGTGAACCTGTTCGACACGGCCGACGTGTATTCGGACGGCGAATCCGAGCGCGTGCTCGGCGCCGCGATCAAGGGACGCCGCGACCAGGTGCTGATCTCGACGAAGACGGGCCTGCCGACCGGCAGCGGCCCGAACGACGCGGGCACGTCGCGCGCGCGGCTGGTCCGCGCCGTCGACGACGCGCTGCGCCGCCTCGACACCGACTACATCGACCTGCTGCAACTCCACGCGTTCGATGCCAGCACGCCGGTCGAGGAAGTGATGTCGACGCTCGATGATCTCGTGCGCGCGGGCAAGCTGCGCTACATCGGCGTGTCGAACTTCGCGGGCTGGCAGATCATGAAGTCGCTGGCGGCGGCCGATCGGCACGGCTGGTCGCGTTACGTGGCGAACCAGGTCTACTACTCGCTCGTCGGCCGCGACTACGAGTGGGACCTGATGCCGCTCGGCGCCGACCAGGGGCTCGGCGCGCTCGTCTGGAGCCCGCTCGGCTGGGGCCGGCTCACCGGCAAGATCCGGCGCAACACACCGCTGCCCGAAAGCAGCCGCCTGCATGAAACGGCCAGCTTCGGGCCGCCGGTCGACGACACGCGCCTGTACGACGTGGTCGATGCGCTCGACGCGATCGCCGAAGAAACCGGCAAGACCGTGCCGCAGATCGCGCTGAACTGGCTGCTGCAGCGCCCGACGGTATCGTCGGTGATCGTCGGCGCGCGCAACGAGGAACAGCTGCGGCAGAACCTCGGCGCGGTCGGCTGGGCACTGACCGATGCGCAGGTCGCGAAGCTCGACGCGGCGAGCGCGGTGGAAGCGCCTTATCCGTACTTCCCGTATCGCCGCCAGCAGGCGTTTGCGCAACTCAATCCGCCGCTGCGCGGGTAAGCGTCGACGGCCGGCGAAGGGGGGCGTGCAGCCTTACGCCGGCACGCGCGCCTCGCCGAGCCGCACGACCTTGTCGGCCGGCCCGATCACCGAGCGCCGGTGCGTGATCGCAACGACCGTGACGTCGCGGGCCAGCAGCCGCACGTGTTCCATGATGTCGCGTTCGGTGGCTTCGTCGAGCGCGGAACTCGCTTCGTCGAGAAACAGCACGGTCGGAACGCCATACAGCGCACGGGCGATCGCGATGCGCTGGCGCTCGCCGCCGGACAGCTTCAGCCCGCGCTCGCCCACCGTGGTGCGGAAGCCGTCCGGCAGGCTCTCGATGAACGTCAGGATCGCCGCCTTCGCGGCCGCTTCATGCAGACGCCGCGCATCGCGCGGCCGGCCGAGCAGGATGTTGTCCTCGAGGCTTTCGTTCAGCAGCACGACATCCTGCGGCACGACGGCCACCGCGCCGTACCAGTCGGCGCGATCGATATCAGCGAGATCGACGCCGTCGACGAGAATGCGCCCGCCGGTCGGCTCGATCGACTTCAGCGCGAGCTTGAAGACGGTGGATTTCCCCGCGCCGGTTTCGCCGACGAGGAACGTGATCGCACCTCGCTCGGCGACGAAATCGACGTCGGTCACGCCTCGGCCATTGTCGTACACGTAGGCGACGCGGTCGAACACGATGCGCCCGTCGCGCGGCGCGAACGCCGACGCGTGCGACACCTGCCGTTCCTCGGGCGCCGTCCACAGCGCCGCGAACGGCACGAGCGCCGCGCGGGAGCGGGCGCACTCGTCGACCGCGCGCGCGATCATTTCGAACGGCTGGTTCAACTGCAGCAGCAACGTGTTGAACAGCACGATGTCGCCGATCGACAGCGTGCCCGCCGCATGGCGCGGCAGCAGCAGCCAGAACGTCACCGCGAACTGGATCGCGAGGCCGAGACCCAGCACCGCGAGATAGCGGACGTGCTGCAGCACATACGCGCGCCAGCTGTCGCGCTCGACACGCGCTTTCTCCGAGAAACGTTCGTTCATCCAGCGATGGCTGCCGAAATGCCGGAGCGTCTCCATCGCATTGATCGCGCCGCCGACGAAGCGCGCATTTTCCTGCCCGGCCTCGATCGCGCGATCGAGAAACGCGCGCGAGCGCCGCGCGCCGACGATCGCGATCGTCACCGCGACCGCGCCGTAGGCGACGGTGATGGCCACGACCTCGACGTTGATCAGCGCGCCGAGCGTGACGAGCGTGAGCACGATCTGCAGCGTGCCGGGGATCAGGTCCATCAGGCTCAGCAGCACGAGCACCGACAGCGCCCGGCTGCCGCGCTCGTTCGCGTTCTGGATTTCCGCGGGATTGTGCTCGACGAAGAAGGCCGTGGTCTTCTTCAGGATGCGCTCGAAAAATCGCGTGCTGGTGATGAAGCCCAGATTCTCCGAGCTCATGAACGCGAGGTACTGCACCACGCGTTGCAGCGCGCTGGAGAGGCCCAGCAGCACCGCGTAGAGCACGAAGCCCGGAACCAGCGCGTGGAGCACGCCGTGGTGCGACAGCGCGTCGATCAGGCGCGAGAACAGATAGGGGGCGGCAACCGCGCTCGCGCTCGACAGGAGGACGACCGCCACGACCGTCAGCAACATCAGGCGATCGGCCTTCCAGTAGGCCCGCAGGACCTCGGTGATCGGATGCGACGCACGGGTTTCGTTCATGGCGGGATGAACCGGGCACGGCGCAGCCCGGATGGCGGCGATGGGCGAAAAAGTCTAACAGAGTGAAAGGAATGGCGTGGTGGCGTTCGGGTGGTATGACTGTCGCGCTGCGCGGCTCCCGGAGCCTCGTTCCGTTCGAAAGGACCCCGCTGATCACTTCCGTTCCAAGGGCCGCCTGCAAATCCGAACGTTGCGCCAGAACCGGAGCGACTCGACGGAGCGACGGTTGGCACTCACATTGACATATCGGTAAATCTCGATATACTCGCTGCCCATGGAATTGCTCGACATCTTCAAAGCCCTCTCGAACCGGACCCGCCTTGAAATCCTGCAGGGTTTGAAGGATCCCGTGAAGAATTTCCCGCCGCAGGATGAAGGGGACGTTCACACGGTGGGCGTCTGCGTCAGCAGTATTCAGGAAGGCGTCGGGCTGTCGCAGTCGACGGTGTCCGATTACCTTGCGACGCTGCAACGAGCAGGCCTGGTGGAAGTCAGGCGCATCGGCCAGTGGACTTACTACAAGCGCAACGAAGCAGCGATCAGCGCGCTGGCCAAGACCATCGGCAAAGATCTGTAATTTTTTGCCCCATTATATCGATAATTCCCGATATCCCTTTTTATCGAAACGAGGATGTGCAATGAAAGCGCTGTTGCTCAAGTCATTTGGCGGCCCGGAATCATTCGAACTACGTGACGTGCCCAAGCCGGTGCCCCACGCCGGACAAGTCCTGGTCCGGGTCCATGCCACCTCCGTCAATCCACTGGATTACCAGGTCCGACGGGGCGACTATCCGGACCTGGTGCCACTTCCGGCCATTACCGGACACGACGTATCGGGCGTGGTCGAAGCTGTCGGGCCCGGCGTGACGGCCTTCTCGCCGGGGGACGAAGTCTGGTACACCCCGCAAATCTTCGACGGGCCAGGCAGTTATGCCGAGTACCACGTGGCTGCCGAAGGCATCGTCGGGAAGAAGCCTCCGTCGTTGAGCCACCTTGAAGCGGCCAGCCTGACGCTGGTTGGCGGGACCGTTTGGGAAGCACTGGTCGCGCGTGCGGCGCTGCGCGTGGGGGAAAGCATTCTGGTACACGGCGGCGCGGGCGGCGTCGGCCATGTGGCGATCCAGCTCGCCAAAGCCATCGGCGCAAGGGTGTTCACGACCGTGCGCGAAGCAAACGTCGAATTCGCTCGCAACCTTGGGGCCGATGTGGTCATCGACTACGAAAAGGACGATTACGTCGACGCCGTCATGCGAGACACCGGTGGTCGTGGCGTCGATGTCGTGTTCGACACCATCGGCGGCAACACCTTGTCGCGCAGCCCCGATGCGCTCGCTCAACTTGGCCGCGTCGTCACGATCGTGGACATCGCCCAGCCGCAAAACGTCATTCAGGCCTGGGGCAAGAACGCGAGCTATCACTTCGTGTTCACGCGACAGAATCGCGGCAAGCTGGATGAGTTGAGTGCGTTGATCGAGCGTGGACAGCTGCGGCCACACGTGGGTGCGGTCTATTCCCTTGCCGACGTTCCGCTCGCACACGCCCTGCTGGAACGTCCCAACCACGGTGTTCGAGGAAAGATCGCGATTGCGGTCGAGCCGTCGGCTTATCCCGAACGTGGTGCCGGCTTCCAAGGGGTGTGATCTTTTTCTTGCATGCTGACCGTAGCGAGTGGTGCGTGATTCGCGGTGAGTCGCGAGCATCAGGGTTGCGTGTGGGCTGAACCCGACAGACCCAAGCGCAGCCGGCGCGATCACCGCGGGCTTTGGCGGACGGTCGACGGCGCGAGAATGGTACGGATCGTGGCACCATGAAATGCCGTCACCATGGGCCTACCCATGGGGCCGCGAACTTCCTATCGTGGAGACCTGCGACGCGCCGGCCGGATCGGCGGCGCGCCCCCTTCTCCTCGACAGGTCCGCCAACATGAACGCCAACGACACCGGACTGACCGTACGCGCGGTCACGGAAAACGACTACGACCAGTGGCTGCCGCTGTGGGACGGCTACAACCGCTTCTACGGCCGCTTCGACGATACGGCCCTGCCGCTGCGGGTCACACAACTCACGTGGTCGCGCTTCTTCGACGGTTACGAACCCGTGCACGCGCTCGTCGCGGAGCGCGACGGCCGGCTCGTCGGGCTCGTGCATTTCCTGTATCACCGCAGCACGACGCATATCGGGCCGACCTGCTACCTGCAGGACCTGTTCACGCTCGACAGCGAGCGCGGCAAGGGCGTCGGCCGCGCGCTGATCGAAGCCGTGTACGACGCCGCGCGTGCGCATCGCGCCGAACGCGTGTACTGGCAGACACACGAGACGAATCACACGGCGATGCGGCTCTACGACACCGTCGCGGCAAAGCCGGGGGCGGTGCTCTACCGGAAGGAGTTGTCGCGCTGAGATGGACGGTGAGACGTGGGCAAGCGCCATGTCACGGATTACCCCGCCCGATTGAAGGCCATGATCGCTTCCGGGAACAGCCGCTTCGGCAAACCCGGTAGCCCCGGGGATACAAGATCATCGTTTCGGTCGATTTTTGTGTCCCCGAGGCTACCCACTCAACCCATCGGCCGCGCCTTGATCCACAAAAACAGCGGCACGCGCGCCCACTGCTTCAACTGGTCCGTATCCGCCTGGTCGGGCGGCGGCTCGCGCAGCGACACGATCGCGAACCCGGCCGCTTCCAGCGCTTCCATGTACGCCTGCAGCGGCAGCGACCAGCCGGCGAAGTGCATCGACAGCCCGTCGCGCGTTTCCACGCCGTCGAAGTGCTCGCGCCCGAAATAGCTGCCCTTCAGCACGAACGGCGCATCGGGTTGCGGCCCCGCGAAGGCGCCGCGATCGCGGAACGGATGCACGAGCGAAATGAACAGCGTCCCGCCCGGCTTCAGCACGCGGCGCGCTTCGTTCAACGCGCGCTGCATGTCGTCGAGGTCCATCAGCACGTTGTACGCCATTACGAGATCGAAGCTGGCTGAATCGAACGGCAGCGACGCCGCGTCGGCCAGTTCGTAGCGATGCGCGGAATCCGCGTGACGCGCGGCGTCGAGCATCGCGGGCACCACGTCGGTCGCGGTCACGTCGTAGCCGAGCGCCTTCAGTTCGCGGCTCACGCGGCCTTCGCCGCAGCCGATCTCCAGCGCGCGGCCGGTGTCGCGGCCGATATAGGCCGCGAGCCCCGCGCGGTATTTCCAGAACGCATCGTGCCCCGGCTTGCCGGCCCAGCCGATCCATTGGTCGGCGACCTGTGTCCAGTGTTCGGTGATGGCTTTCGTGTCGGTCATGTGCGCTCCCGTCCGGCATGCGTCGTTGGCTGAGGATGCGCATGGTAAGCCGAAGCGGCGAACGGTGTGAGCGCGTTGCACCGCTTCGGCCGGTTTCCGTTTCCGGTCGCGAAGTTCTACAGTTACATAAAACAACTTGCGCCGCCGCGCGTCGCCCGCCGCTCGTCGATGCGCACCCGATTCCGAGGACATCCCATGCCGAGCATCCTGGCCGCGCCCGCCAATCTCCCGCCCAGCCCCGTCGCGTCGGAAACGCGCATGGTGCACGACGTCGCCACGCTGAAACCGTCCGACTATCGTTCGGCGGACGGCGCGTCGTGGGTCATCTCCACTCTCACGCCGGCCGCGGACAGCGGCACGAACGTGACCGGCACCACGTACTTCGACACTGCGAAAGGCCAGACCGTCCCGGTGCCCGACGCGCGCCGCCGCTATGTGAATCGCGGCACGTGGCAGGTCGTCGCGAGCTCGAGCCCGTCCGTACCGGCCACCGGCCGCTACGACTGGCTGACGCTCGCCTGGCTGCCAATCAACCGGCGGCCGCTGCCCCAGACGCCCGAGCACCTGTATTCGCCGTTCATTCGCGGCGGCACGATCGTGTATCGCTGGAATCCGGCGGCGGAAGGCGGCGAGCAGTTCGGCAACGTGCGGATGATCTTTCCGGAATGGACGCAGCAGGTGGCCGATGCGTTGCGGGCGGCTCCGGCAGCGTCGACGGACGGAACGAGTGCGTCGGCCGTATCGTCGGCGCTCGATCGCCTGAAAGCGGATACGAATCCGATGACCGCCGTGCTCGACTTCAGCGATGCGCTGCGCGATGAACCGGTGGAGCGGATCGTCGCGCGGCTGCCGCTGCTGCTGCGGGTGAAGGATCTGCACGAACTGTCGGCGATCGTGTTTCTGTGCCTCGCCGGATCGCGCGCGGAAGACCGGCCGCGCTTCGCTGAAATGATCAACGGGTCGATCGCGTCGACCGACGACAGCGCACGCCTGCTCGCGATCGCGTATGGCGCATTCGCGGCCGGCCGGGCGCGGCCCTATCCATTCAACGATGCCGGGCAGACCGCGCGTATCAATGACGTGTTCGGCGCGTTGAAGCAGCGGACGGCGGCGCTCAATGTGCCGGTTGCGGAAGGGTCGCCGTGGTATGAGTTTTTCACGGCGTATCGGCTTGGCGGGACGGTGTCCGGCAACGGACAGTGATCGCCTGCAATAGTCAGCCCCGCGACCGCAAAACTCGATCGCCAGTACCCACAATCTCTCGCAGCGAGTCAATCGGCCTTTTATCCGCGCATAACACCGCGATGAATAAATGCCGAATCGGTTTTCGATCTATTCGACCTTTTGCGTCGAATCGTCCCGTGCTAGATTTTCTCCCGGCCACAGAGCCATCTCAAATAACCCGAACTAAAAAAGACCAAATCATGAAATCTGTATTCCGTCATGCCGCGCTGGCATTGGTGACGATCGGCTTCCTGTCAGGCTGCGCGAGCAGCGTGACACGCGAGGCCAGCGATCAGGCGGGGGCCATCGCAACTGCATCGACGTCCAAATTCGGCACGAAGCCCGTGATCGTGCAAGTCACGCTCGACAATGCCGCGCAGGAAGCGCTGAAAGACAATCTGAAATTCAGCCCCGAAAACCTGAAAGGGAAAATCGAAAGCGCACTGGCCGCACGCAAGCTGCTGGCAACGGCCGGTTCGACCGACGCGATGCACCTGAATGTCGAAGTCACCGGCATTCGCACGCGATCGAGTTTCTCGGCCGTCATGTTCGGCTTCATGGCCGGCAGCGATTATGTCGACGGCACCGTGACGCTCGCCGACGCCGACAATCATCCGATCGACCGCTTCAAGGTGTCGGCATCGTATGCGCTCGGCGGCATCGCCGGCATCGACAGCATGCGCATGGACTGGCTGTACGAGAAATTCACCGAGAAGACGCTCGCGACGCTCGATCCGGCGGGCGCGGCCACGCAGGCCGACACGGCGCCGGCAGCATCGAAGAAGCTGTAAGACCCGACGCCCGACGGATCGCGAATGCGCGGCCCGTCGGGTAACGGCGGTGGATCACATGCCACCGCCAGCGAATGCGCTCGCCGGTCGCGAACCGACCGCCATGCAATACGCGAGTGAATGCCCTGTGCTCGCATCTGGCGGAGTTCCTGTTCCGTCAAACCAGCCGATAGACATCGGATCGCGGCCGCGCCCACCGACCGCCACAACACACTCACACCTGCTCGCACGGCGATAAAAAAGCGGCCGCTCGCGGGAGGAGCGGCCGTCAAGGAAAGATCCCCGTTCGGGATACCGGGGGACACCACATCTCACCGGTATGCGTGTTGTTGATGACCGCCATTCCGCTGACCATCAGACCGGTCTGATTCGCGGCCCTTCCGCCTGAAAATCACGCAGTCCTGATCCACGCGAGTTCACCGAATCCGCAACGCGCCGTTACGTTCTCGACGGGAACCCCCATACGCGGCGACCTGTCGAATCGCCGCACGACCGTCGACGGCTTCATCACCGTGGCGGACAATCCCCTCTCCAGCCCCGCTCGATCACGTCCCGCCCTTTCATGCTGAGCATTGGTCCCTTCTCGATCCGCGTCGTCGCGGTAGCTGTCGCCGCGCTGCTCGCGTGGCTCGTCGCCCGTTTCATCCAGCGTCGCCCGCCGGACGGACATCACAAGACCGCGTCGAGCCTGATCCTCGATACGTTGCTGTTCGGCCTGCTCGCCGCGCGTATCGGCTACGTCGCGCAGTGGTGGCACGAGTACGCCGCCGCGCCGCGCTCGATCATCGCGCTCGGCGATGGCGGCTTCGACTGGCGCATCGGCCTCGCGGCGGGCATCGTGTTCGCGGGCTGGCGCCTGCGCCGCCTGCCGGCGCTGCGTCGCCCGGTGATGGCCGGCATGCTTGCGGGCATTGCCGCATGGGGCATCGCGCAAGGCACGCTCGCCACGTTGCAGCACAGCGCGCCGCCGCTTGCCGCGTTGCAACTCGAAGCACTCGATGCCACGCCGGTGCCGGTGCAACGCTTCGCGGGCAAGCCCGTCGTCGTGAACCTGTGGGCCACGTGGTGCCCGCCGTGCCAGCGCGAAATGCCGATCCTCGCGCAAGCGCAGCAGGCGCATCCGGGGATGACGGTGCTGATGGTCAACCAGGGCGAAGACGCGCAAGCGGTGCGCGCGTTCCTCGAACAGAAAGGGCTGCGATTCGATCACGTGCTGCTCGATCGCACGCTGCACGCGATGAAAACCTACGGTTCGCGCGGGCTGCCGACGACGCTCTTCTTCGACGCGAAAGGCAACCTCGTCGAATCGCACATGGGCGAGATCACCGCCGCGCGGCTGAATGATGCCGTGGCGGATCGCTTCGGCCAGTAACGCGCGACGGCCGAAGAACCGCTGTACAGCGTCGTCACATCCGCGCCTCGACCGCGGCCAGCCGGGCCGGCAGGTGTTCCAGCAACGCATCGACGGCAGCGCGCACTTTCAGCGGAAGATGCAGCGTGTAAGGCCACACCGCCTGGATCGGAAAGATCTCGCCCGGCCGATCGGGCAGCAACTCCCGCAGCACGCCGCCGCGCAACGCGTCGCGCACCAGCCAGTACGGCAACCACGCGACGCCCAGATCCGCGACGGCCGCATCCATCAGCGCACTCAAATCGTCGGACAGCAAACGAACGGCGGGCTGCAGCTCCACGCGCTGACCGTCGACGATCACGCGCCAGCGATGCACCTGGCCGAAACGCGTATAGGCCAGCGCCTTGTGCCGTTCGAGTTCTTCATAGGTCGTAGGCTCGCCGCAGCGGCTCAGGTACGCCGGCGATGCGCAGAACGCCATCCGGTGCTCGCCCAGCGGTCGCGCCACCAGCTCGCTGCTGTTCGGCAACGTGCCGACGCGAATCGCCAGATCGAAACGCTCCTCGACCAGGTCGACGGAACGATCGCTGAACGACAGGTCGAGATCGAGCTCGGGATGCGCCTTCGCCAGTTCGATCAGGATCGGCGCCACGCAAAGATGACCGAAGAGCGTGGGCATCGACACACGCAGGCGCCCCTTCATCTGCCATTTGCCGGTTTCCAGCAGCGCCTCGCCCGCCTGGATCTGCTCCATCGCGCGCAGGCAATGGTCGTAGAACAACGCGCCTTCGTCGGTCAGGCTCTGGCTGCGCGTCGTCCGCTGAAACAGCACGACGCCCAGCCGCTCCTCGAGGCGCGCGATGCTCTTGCCGACCGCCGATCGCGTGATATGCAGCTTCTCCGCGGCTTCCGCAAAGCTGCTCGCTTCCGCCGCAGCGATGAAGACGTCGATGCCCTTCAGGTTGTTTCGCATGCGATTGGGGACAAATACGCTACACAGTGCGTCGATCTTATCGCTTTTGGCGATAAAAGGTGGCTGATAGGATCGATTTCAGTCCTCACATTCGCAACGGAGCACCCCGCATGGCCCGGATCCTCGTCCTCAAATCAAGCATCAACGGCAGCCAGTCGCAAACCGGAGCGCTGATCGACACGTTTCTGGCCGAGCGCCAGGCCAACGGCCATGCCGACGACGTGATCGTGCGCAATCTCGTCGACACCGACCTGCCGATGCTCGACAGCGAGCTGTTTCACGCGCTGCGCGGCGCAGCCAACCCGAGCGAGCGTGCACAACGCGCGATCGTGCTGTCCGACGAACTGATTGCCGAACTCAAGGGCAGCGACCTGCTGCTGATCGGCGCGCCGATGTACAACCTCAACGTGCCGACCCAGTTGAAGAACTGGTTCGACCTCGTCGCGCGTGCCCGCGTGACGTTCCGGTACACGGAGACGTACCCAGTGGGGCTCGTCGAAGGCATCAGCGCGATCGTGTTCAGTTCTCGCGGCGGCGTGCACGTCGGCCAAGAGACGGATGCGGTCACGCCGTACCTGCGTGCCGTGCTCGGCCTGATGGGTATCGTCGACGTGGAATTCGTCTATGCGGAAGGGCTCGACATGAAGCCGCACGGTTTCGAAGCGGGGCTGGCGAATGCACGCCGGCAGATGGACGCGCTGCACGGGTGAGTCGGAATGCACGGCGACGTTCTCGCGCGAGGTCCGGCGTTACCTGCTCGACGTGAATGACATCGCCGTGCAACGCGCGGCTGTTGAATCGAAGCATTCGACCGACACGCTTTCTGACATATCGGCAATGAAGTGACAACGCGGCCCGCGAGCGCAATCGCCGTGGAATCGTTGCGCAGCAAGCAGCAAGACATCGGCATGACCGTCGGTACCGATGACGACGCTCCAGACCAGCGCCTGACAACGCTCGATCTCGGCTAGAGTGGTCGCACGTTTTCGCTTGGAGTATCAGGTCATTTCGTCATGCCAATCATTTGACGGGATGCCGATCGACATTCGCTGCGTAAACGAGCGCGGCCCGCTGGTGCACTACCACCCGCGGGCCGCTGACCACAACCCACTCATCATGGGAGTCAGTCATGGCTGACGCGAATCATAACGCACCCTTTCGTTTCCACGATTGTTTCGTCTCGAGTCAATCGTCTCTCCAGACCCGTCGTATCGTTCCGCACCTCAGGCTTGCCGACATGGCGCCGCCTGTCCTCCATCTGTGGATGAAGCTATCCGGCCGCTGGATCGAAGCTGCGGGCTTCGAACCAGAGCAGCGTTTGCGGATCGACGTGACGCACAAGCGGCTGGTGATCACGCCGATCGACGAAGCGGACGGCGATCATGCCCGGAAGGGTGGATTCCCTGATGTCGATCAACCGACGGGGCAGCACCAACGGCAGTTGTCGATGGTGACGGAGGAGGCGTAATGAATCGCAACGACTCACGCCGATACGCCGACAACCTGCCGGCTGACTTCGATTTCGACTTTGACCTGGACGACGCTGACGCACTGTCGGCCAAGTCCACGCTTGTGCTGAAGCTCAACGCACTGATCGTCTCCCGCGGCCTGACCGAAGAGGAGGCTGTCGCGCTCTCGGAAATGGCCCGGCCGGTGGTCACCCCCGAGCAGCGCGATCGACTCCGGAACGTTTCGCTGGAGCTGCTGATGCGCACACTGGTGTCGCTTGGCCAGCATGTTGAAATCGTCGTGCGGCCTGCGGGGAAATCCCGCCCGGCGGGTATCACGGTTTCGGTCTGACGGCCGGCGAAATAGACGGAAACGAAGCAGGACCGCGGTCGGGTCTGACCTGGCCGCCGCCGTAGCAGTTTCGGCACCACAAGCGTTCAATACTTGGACGAGCTCGCACCGATATTCACGAAAGCAAGCGCCGCAAGCCGACGGCATGACACGATGCCGTACTGCTCAAAAGCTCCGCGCGACAAGGCATGCCGAGCGTGCCGAAGGGCGTTCGCCAAACACCGTTCCACCGGCAATCCGCCGATCAATCAATTCTTCGATCTCAGCGATGAAAGGTAGCCCTGTCGCAATGATTTCGGCGCTTGCAGCATATACCCGAACGGATATAATTCATGGAGCCAAAACGGAAATTGCTTTACTGGGAAGGTGCGTCGAAAAAAGACTTCAAGGCATTTCCCATTGAGGTACAGAAGGACATGGGCGTAGCGCTGTTCATTGTCCAGTCGGGTCGCACGCCGGAGTCAGCAAAACCATGGAAAGGGTTGGTTTCCGGTGTGTACGAGCTGGTCGACGACCATCGCGGCGATGCATTCCGGGTGGTGTACATCGTGCAAATTGGCGATGCAGTTCATGTACTCCATGCCTTTCAGAAGAAATCCAAGTCCGGCATTGCCACACCGCAACCGGATGTGGAATTGATCAGGAAGCGGTTGAAAGCAGTGCTTGCCCGGCATGGGCGAGCAGGAGATAAGTGATGAATCGCAAGGAATATCCTCAGGGCACCGACAACGTGCTTGTCGACCTGGATTTCGACGACGCCCAGGAACTGACGGCCAAGGCCGCGCTCGCCCTCAAACTCAACGAACTGATCGACCAGCGCGGCCTGACTCAGATCGAGACGGCATCCATCATCGGCATGACACAGCCCAAGGTGTCTCAAGTACGTCGCTACAAGCTCCAGAACATTTCACTGGAGCGACTGATGCAAGCACTGGTGTCGCTGGGCCAGCATGTGGAAATCGTGGTGCAACCGGCAAGACGCTCGCGTTCGGCTGGTATCACAGTCGCAGCGTGACTCAGACCCCGTGCCGGAAAAAACGTGTAAGGCGCCGGCATACCCTCGGCGCTCGCATGAGCCGGCGTTAGGAGCAGCGCGATCAACCATGAACAGCATGACTGCGACCGGGCCCAACGGTCGCCGCCGAAGCCCCTCCGATACACGCCGGTTCAATGTATCGTGAACGATCGTTACAACCAATCAGACCGGGGTGAGTTTGCAATGTACTGCCTCCCGTCTTCCGTGAGCTTGTGAGCGCAGCGCGCCGCCCGTCGAACCGATGTTTCACGTCGCGGCAACGCAAGTGACGCAAGCTGCCGGCCGCGCCCCACTCCATTCAGCAGTACCCGCACGCGGCGTTCCGCCGCACCTCCCCCGCTGCTGCGTCATTCGCGGATAATCCCGCCATCCCCCCACCGGAGTCACGCCATGCCCATCGACACCTTCGGTACTCTCGTCGCGGCGTCGCTCGTGCTCCTGTTCGGCCAGCTTCTGGTCACGCGCATCGGTGTGCTGCGCGCATACACGATCCCCGAGCCCGTCGCGGGCGGCCTCGTCGTCGCGCTGGCGCTCACTGCGTTGCGCGGCTTCGCGGGCACCGAGATCCGTTTCGACACGTCGCTGCAAACGCCGCTGATGCTCGCGTTCTTCGCGTCGATCGGCCTGAACGCCAAGCTGTCGACGCTCAAGTCGGGCGGCCCGATGCTGCTGCGCTTCCTGCTCGTCGTGCTCGGGCTGCTGATCCTGCAGGACGCGCTCGGCATCGGTCTCGCCAAGGCGCTCGGCCTCGATCCGCTGCTCGGCCTGCTGGCCGGCTCGATCACGCTATCGGGTGGGCACGGCACGGGGGCCGCGTGGAGCAAGGTCTTTGCGGAGCGCCACGGCCTCGCGTCGGCGACCGAAGCCGCGATCGCGTGCGCGACCTTCGGCCTCGTGCTGGGCGGCCTGCTCGGCGGGCCGGTCGCGCGCTACCTGACGCGCAACGTGAAGATTCCCGGCCTCGCGGAACCGCATGCACCCCAGGGCGCCGCTGGCGACACTGGCGGCCTCGAACATCCAAAGGAGCAGCAGTCGATGACGCCGTCCGCGTTCATCAACACGCTCGCGCTGTTCGCGATTTCGCTATCGGGCGGCACGGCGATCGAGTCGCTGATCCGCGGCACCGCATTCGAGCTGCCAACGTTTGTGTGCGTACTGTTTGTCCGCGTCGTGCTCAGCAACGGGCTGTCATTGTTCGGCTGGCGCCCGTCCGAGCACGCGGTGTCGCTGCTCGGCAACGTAAGCCTGTCGCTGTTCCTCGCGATGGCGTTGATGACACTGCGCCTGTGGGATCTCGCGTCACTCGCGCTGCCAATCCTCGTGCTGCTCGTGTCGCAGACGCTGCTGATGGTCGGGTATGCGGTGTTCGTCACGTACCGGATGATGGGCCGCAACTACGACGCGGCCGTGCTGGCCGCCGGCCACTGCGGCTTTGGGCTCGGCGCGACACCCACCGCGATCGCGAACATGCAGGCCGTTACCGCTCGGTTCGGCCCGTCGCATATGGCGTTCCTGATCGTGCCGATGGTCAGCGCGTTCTTCATCGACATCGCGAATGCGCTCGTGATCAAGCTGTTTCTTGCGCTGCCGATTTACGGTTGATTCACGATGTAGCCACGTGACGCGCCGCTCAGGGCCGCGACAGCACCAGCACGCGCCCGCCGACCCGGTGCAGCTTGAGCCAACCCATGTCGGCGGTAAAACGCAGTTGCTGCAAGTTGAAATCGAACGGGGCTCGCTCGGCCGCCTTGATCACGGCATCGGCGATCCAGCGAATCAGCACCTTGCCCTCTTCGGTGGTTTGATGGCCGGTCTGGCCGCCGCAGAAATGGCGATTCCCGGCGTTGACCTGCATTTGTAACTGCATCCAGTGGCCCGGCAGGCCCGGCAAGGTCCGGAACAGGTCGGCCACGCGCTGCGTCGTCAGGCTGCGCGCCCACAGTGCGCTGTCGCCATCCGGCCGCTCCAGGTTGTGGCGATCCGCAACCTGGGCCTGGCCCTTGATGTCGCCTTTCAGGGAATCGGGTTTCGTCA
Organism: Burkholderia sp. Ac-20392; assembly: GCF_017104585.1. Classification (NCBI taxonomy): domain Bacteria; kingdom Pseudomonadati; phylum Pseudomonadota; class Betaproteobacteria; order Burkholderiales; family Burkholderiaceae; genus Burkholderia; species Burkholderia sp. Ac-20392. The sequence goes on along the minus strand of NZ_JAAGPB010000143.1, from coordinate 2,266 downwards.
TGACGCTTTCCTCGCGATGGGCCCGGCAACGGGCCGGTTGAATGGACAAGGACTTCGGAGAACGGGTGAACTGAACCACGGATGGGTTCGACCTTGACACCACGCCGCCACGAACGACAGGCCGGCGACACGCGCCGACCTGACTGTGCGGATCGGTTCGCACCCTGATCGATGCCGGGCAGGGGCCCCGCCCGAGCCGGTTGAACGATACGCGCATTGCAGGAATTCGACGCCTGTCAGCTATGTCAGGCTTCAATATCGGGCGTCTGTCCCCATCACGCCTTCTTCTTTCCCCTCAGCAGGAACGCCGCCGCCGTACACCCCGCCATCGCGACACCCGCGATCAGGAACGTATCGCTATAAGCCATCAGCAGCGCCTCGCGCATCACGCGCTGGTTCACGAGCGCGAGCGCCAGCTCGTGCACGCCGCCGGCTGACGAACCCGGCAACGCATCGGCACGCGGCACGTGCACGCGCGACAGCAGCCGCGCCAGCGTCGCCATGTGTTCCTGAAACGCTGCCGAGAACGGCGAAACGGCCTCGCCGATCCGCATCGCGTGCAGCTTCTGCCGCTCGACGACGATCTGACTCGCCACCGCGATGCCGATCGCGCCGCCGACGTTGCGCACCATGTTGAACACGCCGGATGCCGAACCGAGCTGCGCCTTCTCGATCCCGTCGACGGCCATCACCGACAGCGCGATCACGACGAGCGACTGCCCGATCCCACGCACGACGAGCGACGGCACGATCACGTTCGATGCAGCGTCGGCGGTCAGGTGAATGTTCATCAGGCAGCCGGCCGCGACGAGTGCGAAGCCGAGCACGATCGTCGTGCGCGGGCTCGTGCGGCGCATCAGCGGCGGCGTCAGGAACGACATTACGAACTGCACGAGCCCGTACGGAATCATCGCCAGGCCGATGTCGCGCGCGCTGTAACCGTGCAGCTCGGCGAAGTAGTTTGGCACGAGAAACACGACACCGAACACCACCGCGCCGAACAGGAACTGCATCAGGCTCGCGATCCCGAAGTTGTAGCGGCCAAGCAGCCGCAGGTTGATGAACGGCTCCTTGCGCCGCAGCTCGATCGCGACGAACGCAACGAGCCCCGCCACCGCGACGATCGACAGCTCGACGATCAGGTCGGACGCGAACCAGTCCTTGCGCCCGCCCTCCTCCAGCACGATCTGCAGCGCGCTCAGCCCGAGCGCCATCGTCGCGATCCCGAACCAGTCGGCCTGGCGCAGCTTCGACAACTGCACGGGCACCGGGCGGATCGCCCACGCGATCGCCGCGATCAGCGCAATCGCGGGCGGAATCTGCAGATAGAAGATCCAGCGCCACGAATACATGTCGGTGAGCCAGCCGCCGAGCGACGGCCCGGCCGCCTGCGCGACGTTGTTCGCGACCGCGAACAGCGCCATGCCGAACGGATGCTTCGACGGCGGCAGCTCGGTGACGATCAGCTGGAACGACAGCGGAATCAGCACACCGCCGAATGCGCCCTGCAATGCGCGCGCGACGATCATCGACGAGATGGTCGGCGCGACCGAGCACGCAATCGAGAACGCAAGAAACCCCGTTGCGCCGACGAGCAGCACGCGACGCGCGGAGAACACCTGCACGAGCCAGCCGGTGAGCGGGATCACGACGATCTCGGCCACGAGATATGCGGTCGAGATCCACGAGCCTTCCTCGAAGCTCGCGCCCAGCGACCCGCGGATGTCAGGCAGCGACGCGTTCGTCACGTGCACGTTCATCCCCGCCATGAAGCAGCCGAACACGCCGCCGAGCACCGCGACCCACGCGCGCAGCGAGACGGTTTCGTCGTGCGTGGCCTGCGCACCCTGCCCGGTGGCGGCCGTCACGATCCGGCTCCCGGCGCACCGCGCGTATCGACCCGCGCGATCACCGACATGCCGGGCCGCAGCACGAGGCCCGACGGCGGCGCATCGAGGCGGATCTTCACCGGCACGCGCTGCACGATCTTCGTGAAGTTGCCGGTCGCGTTGTCGGGCGGCAGCAGCGCGAATTCGGCACCCGAGCCCGGTGCGAGCCCGAGCACGCGGCCGTGCAGCGTGCGGCCCGAGTAGGTATCGACGTCGATCTCGACCGGCTGCCCGTCATGCATCGCGCCGAGCTGCGTCTCCTTGAAGTTCGCGACGACGTACACGTCGCGCAGCGGCACGACCGCGAGCAGCGGCATCCCGACCTCGACGTACTGGCCCGCGCGCACCGCACGCTGGCCGATCGTGCCGTCGCGGGA
>NZ_JAAGPB010000142.1:0-238 GCF_017104585.1 Burkholderia sp. Ac-20392 | reverse complement strand
CCTCTCACTCTCATTGCTTACTTGTTATTCATACTGTCTTATTCTTCTTCTTAGATATCGTCGTACACACTGTTTACTCTGCTTTTATTCTCTCTCTGCCTCTAATGCTTCCATCGTTATATCTGTGATGTCCACTATTTTCTATTCTCATCTTGTGTCTTTAACATTTATTTTTTTTTTTTTTTTTTTTTTCTTTTTTTTTTTTTTTTTTTTTCTTTTTTTTTTTTTTTTTTTTTTC
>NZ_JAAGPB010000141.1:0-17880 GCF_017104585.1 Burkholderia sp. Ac-20392 | reverse complement strand
GAGCACGTGCTGACGCCGGTGCTCGCACTCGCGTCGGAAAGCCTGCTGGCCGGCCTGGCGTTCACGCGCACCGTGATGTTCGTGCGCCACGACGACGGCATGTTCGCCGCGCGCCTCGGCTTCGGCCCCGGCGTCGATACGACGCTCGACCGGCTGCGCTTCGACGAGCGCTTCGAGCCGGACGTGTTTCATCTCGCGATCTCGAACTCGGTCGGCATCTTCATCGAGCAGGCGCAGGAGCCGAAGATGCTCAAGCGCCTGCCCGCGTGGTATCTCGACGCATTCGACGACACGCGCGCGTTCGTGCTGCTGCCCGTGCGGGTCGGCACGACGACCGTCGCGCTGCTGTACGGCGACTGGGCCGGCGCGCAGCCCGCGCGCAAGATCACGCAACAGGAGATGGCCGTGCTCAACGAGCTCGCGCGCGAACTGGGCCGGTTCTTTCCGGCCTGACGCGGCCGCCGGGCGCTGCCGCACCGTTTCCCGTCATTTCCCGCCCCCAAAAACAAACCGGCCGCATCAGCGGCCGGTAAGCTTGCATCGTGCGGTCGAACGCAACGCTTACTTGAGCGTCACGGGCACGCTGAAGTACTTCTTCGCGAGGTTGTCGATCGTGCCGTCGGCCTTCAGTTCCTTCAGCGCCTGATCGAGCGCGGTCTTCAGCGCCGCGTCGTTCTTGCGCAGGCCGAAGCCGACGCCCGAGCCGAGGATCTCGGCGTCGCTCACGGTACCGCCCGCGAACGCGAAGCCCTGGCCTTGCGGCTTCGTCAGGAAGCCCTTCGAACCGGCTTCCGCGTCCTGGAACGTCGCGTCGAGACGGCCCGACTTCAGGTCGGCGTAGGCCAGGTCCTGCGTCTGGTACGGCACGACTTCGACGCCTGCCGGCGCCCACTTCTTCTTCGCGTACGCTTCCTGGATCGTGCCCTGCAGCACGCCGACGCGCTTGCCCTTCAGCGATTGCGGGGTCGGCAGCAGGCCGCTGCCCTGCTTCGCGATCAGCTGGTTCGGGATCGTGTAGATCGCGTCGGTGAACGCGATCGCGTGCTTGCGCTGGTCGGTGATCGTCATGTCCGAGTTGATCGCGTCGAACTTGCGCGCCTGCAGCGCCGGGATCAGGCCGTCGAAGTCGTTCTCGACCCACACGCACTTCGTCTTCAGCTTCGCGCACACCGCGTTGCCGATGTCGATGTCGAAGCCGGTCAGCTTGCCGTCGGGCGTCTTGTATTCGAACGGCGCGTACGAGGCTTCGACGCCGAAACGGATCTCTTTCAGATCCGCTGCCATCGCGCTGCCTGCCGCCACGGCCGATGCCGCCACCACCGCATGCGCGGCCACTTTACGCCAATCCAACTTCATCAGGTGTTCTCCTCGATACTCGAATGTTCCGGAACTACGGGCGCATGCATCATTGCAGGGTCGGATGACCAGAGCAATGCCGCCGCCGCGCCGTGATGCGGCGCAACAGCCGCAAGGCCGCGATTGTACCAATCCGCGCGGCCCGATATGGCAAAGCAGCCGCCGGTACGTGATGCTGCACTGCGTGCATCGACGTCAGCCGGGCTGCCCGTCGAACTTGCAAAACGATGTCGCAAATACGCAAGCGCGACCCGCCGGCCGTCTGCGCGGCGTGCAGGCTTCATCTCGAAAATGGAATGGTTGCCGGACGATGCGCGGGCCGCGGATCGCCACGGCCGCGCGCAATCGATCAACGTCAGACAAGCGCCGCGACCGTCTCGCGGGTCGTGTCGATGACGAGCAGGCCCGCGCGCAAACCCGGCTTCACCGACGGATTCGGGAACACGATGCGCTCCTCGTCGTGCGTCACCGTGTAGCGGTAGTCGCCGTCCTGCGCGAGCACCGTGCCGCGTGCGAACGCGGTGAAGTTCGCGACGTCGGCCGCCACGAACAGCTCGAGCGCGTCGCTCTGCTTCGTGATCTGGTCGATCACCGTGAAGACGCGCGGCAACGGAACGTCGGCCTCACAAGAGGCGCCCGACACGAGCTTGCGCACCGCGCGGTCGGCCGGCGCGAAGCGCGTCAGGTCGTTCTGGCCGAACGGGCGCACCTTGCCGAGTTCCAGCGTGCATGCGAGCGCGCCGCAATGCTCGGCCGTGAAATGCGAGTACGTGTTGCCCTTCGCGGTATGCAGCAGCACGGCCGCGATCTGCGCGTCGCCGAGCCATTCGAACATCGTGCGCGTCGGCGGCCTGCCCGTGTGCGGCAGCAGCGCGAACTGCTCGAACACCGACGCGCGGATCGCCGTATGCATGTCGATGTGCCAGCGCGCGGCGCCGGCCGGCGCGGCCGCGAAGAACGCGGCGGCAGCGGCTTCGAGCTGCGTGGCACGCGGCGCTTCGCGACTGTCGGGCACCTGCGCGTGACGGCCGCTGAACAGGCGGTTCAGGTCGTCGTCGAGATAGCGTTCGCCGGCGCGCATCGCCGGCACGTTGCCGAGCACGACGAGCAGCCGGCACGCGAGCGGCAGCGTCCCCGATGCAAGATCGCGCACGAGCATCGACAGCAGCTCGATCGGCGCCGTCTCGTCGCCGTGCACGCCGGCCGACACGAGCACACTCGCGCGCGCCGTATCGGCGGCCTCTGCCGCGGCCGGTTCCAGCGCGAGCAGCCCGTCGCCGAGCCATTGCCAGCGCACGGCGCCGGCGGCGCAGGCGCCGTCCGTGGCGGACGGTGCGCTGCCGGTCAGCGTGAACGCGAGGAAGTCGTCGAGCAGCGCGTTGGCCATGCGTGAATCAACGCTGGAAGTCATACAGCGAACCGACGCGCAGGATCTGCGTGAGCTCGTCGAGCGCCGTGCGCGATTCATCGAGCAGCGCCGGGTCGGCGAGATCTTCCGGTGCGAGGCGATCGCGATAGTGCCGGTCGATCCAGGTATCGAGCGACGCGAACAGCGTGTCGTTGATCCACACGTTCGACGTGACGGCCGCGCGTTCCGCTTCGTTCAGCACCACGCGCAGGCGCAGGCAGGCAGGGCCGCCGCCGTTCTTCATGCTTTCGCGCAGGTCGAACACGAGCACGTCGTGAATCGGGCCGTTGCCGGCGGCAAGCTCGTCGAGATAGGCCGCGACGTTGCCGTTCTCGCGGCATTCCTGCGGCACGACGAGCACCTGCGAGCCGTCCGCGCGCGACAGCAGCTGGCTGTTGAACAGATACGACGTCACCGCGTCGTTCACGCTCACGGCTGCGTCGGGCACCTCGATCACGTTCAGGCGCGCACCGCGTGCGTCGAGCGCAGCGGTCAGCGTGTCGTAGATCGCCTGCTTGTTGACGAACGCGCGCTCGTGCGTGAACAGCGTGTCGCGGTTACCGACCGAGATCACGTCGTTGTGGAACACACCCGCATCGATCACGTCCGGATCCTGCTGCGCATAGACCGTCGCTTCTTCGGCAAGGCCGTGGCGATGCGCGACCGCGCGGCTCGCCTCGAAGGTCTGGCGCGCCGGGAAGCGCTTCGGCTCGGGGCCACGGCGGTATTCCGCGCGGCCGTACACGAAGAACTCGATGCCCGGCTTGCCGTATTCGGCGCAGAAGCGCGTGTGGTTCGCCGCGCCTTCGTCGCCGAGTGCCGGCGTGCCGGTCAGCGCTTCGTGCACCGCGAAATGCGCGGGATCGGCGAACAGCGTCGACAGCGTGCGGCGCGTCGCTTCGTGCTCGATCGCGCGATGCAGCTTGCTGCACAGGTTCGCCGGCGTGAAGTGCACGCGACCATCGCTCGTGTCGGCCGACGGGCTGACGGTGGCCGCGTTCGCGGTCCACATCGCCGATGCCGAGCTCGCCGCGGCGAGCAGTTCGGGCGCCTGCTTCGCGGCCTTCGCGATCACGTCCGCGTCCTTGCCCGAGAAGCCGAGTTCGCGCAGCAAGCGCAGCGACGGCCGCTCCTGCGGCGGCAGCACGCCTTGCGCGAAACCGAGATCCGCGAGCTGCTTCATCTTGCGCAGCCCCTGCTTCGCGGCGGCCTTCGGATTCGCGGCCGACTTTTCGTTGTTGAGCGACGCCACGTTGCCGAACGACAGCCCGGCGTAGTTGTGGGTCGGGCCGACGAGCCCGTCGAAATTGGCTTCTTGTGCGTTCATCGTCGTTCCCTCGATCAGAAATGCAGGCCCGGCGACAGGCTCGCGGGCAAGGTCAGTTGCGTGCTTTCCACCGACGCCATCGGATACGCGCAATAGTCGGCCGCGTAGTACGCGCTCGGACGATGGTTGCCCGAGCGGCCGGTGCCGCCGAACGGCGCGGCGGACGATGCGCCGTTGGTCGGCCGGTTCCAGTTGACGATCCCGGCGCGAATCGTGCGGCGGAAGTGTTCCCATGCCTTCGCATCGTCGGCCAGCAGGCCGGCGGACAGGCCGAACGCCGTGTCGTTCGCGCGCTCGATCGCGTCGTCGAACGTCGCGTAGCGGACGATCTGCGCGAGCGGGCCGAAGTGTTCTTCGTCCGGCAGGTTCGCGACACCCGTCACGTCGACGATCGCCGCGTTCACGAAGCCGAGGCGCGGATCGCGCTGCGTCATCGCGATGATCGGCTTCGCGCCCTGCTCGATCAGGCGCGACTGCGCGTCGACGAGCTTCGCCGCGGCACGCGCCGAGATCACCGCGCCCATGAACGGCTGCGGATCGGCGTCGAACACGTCGGCCGTGATCTTCGACGTGACGTCGGCGAAGCGCGCGAGGAAGCGGTCGCCGAACGCACCCTGCGGCACGAAGATGCGGCGCGCGCACGTGCAGCGCTGGCCGGCCGACAGGAACGCCGACTGGATCGTGTGATGGACAGCCGCGTCGATATCCTCGACTTCGCCGATCACGAGCGGGTTGTTGCCGCCCATCTCGAGCGCGAGCACGATTTCCGGACGGCCGCCGAACTGCTTGTGCAGCAGCGTGCCGGTATCCGAGCTGCCGGTGAAGAACAGCCCGTCGATCTGCCGATGGTTCGCGAGCGCGATGCCGGTGTCCTTCTCGCCCTGCACGAGGTTCAGCACGCCGTCCGGCAGGCCTGCTTCCTTCCACACTTCGACCGTCGCGCGCGCGACGCCCGGTGCGAGTTCCGACGGCTTGAACACGACCGCATTGCCGGCGATCAGCGCGGGCACGATGTGGCCGTTCGGCAAGTGGCCGGGGAAGTTGTACGGACCGAATACCGCGACGACGCCGTGCGGGCGGTGGCGCAGCACCGCGACACCGTCAGCCATGTCCTGGCGCTTCTCGCCGGTGCGTTCCTGGTAGGCCTGGATCGAAATGCCGACCTTCGCGGCCATCGACGCGACTTCGGTGCGCGCTTCCCACAGCGGTTTGCCCGTCTCGCGGCCGATCGCGGCTGCGATGGCTTCCTTGCGTTCGGTGAGCAACGCGGCGAAACGCTTGACGATCGCGCAGCGCGATTCGAAGTCGAGCGCCGACCAGCCGGCGAATGCGCGGCGCGCGCTGGCGACCGCGCGATCGACGTCCGCCGCCGACGCGCTTTCACCCTGCCATGCGATCTCGTCGGTGCCGGGGTTGCGCGAAGCGAACACGGGGCCCGAGCCTGCGACCCAGGCGCCGTCGATGAAGAGTTCCGTCATGATTCGTTTATCCCTGTTTGACTTTGAGCGGCAGCACGCGCACCGGATCGCCGGCCTTCACGTCGAGCGCGACGGCATCGTCGGCCGACAGCACGAACGAGCCGTTCGCGACCACGCCCGGCGCGACGCCGACGCGGAAGTCGGTGAGCGACGTGTTCGACACGAGCGACTTCGGTGCATTTTCGCTCGCGTCCGGCACGCCGATCACGACCGGCACGACGACGCTCTCGCGCACCGTGCGCAGGTCGTTGACGTGGCATTCGAGCACGGGGCCCGCGTCGAAGATGTCGACGTGATTCTGGTAACGCAGCCCTTCCGCCTCGAGCATCTTGCGGGCCGGCAGCGTGTCGCGGTGCGTAAGGCCGACCGCGTCCTGCGCGTCCTGCGGCAGCAGGTCGACGTACACCGGGTAGCGCGGCATCAGTTCCGCGAGGAACGACTTGCGGCCGTGCGAGCTCAGATAGTCGGCCGCGTTGAAATCGATCTGGTAGAAGTGCGAACCGACGGCGCGCCAGAACGGCGACGTGCCGTCGTCGTCGAAATGGCCGCGCAGTTCCGCGCAGATGCGTTCCGGAAAGCGCTCGCGGAACTGTGCGATGAACATGAAGCGCGAGCGCGACAGCAGGCCGCCCACGCCGCCCGTGCGATAGCGCGGGCTCAGGAACAGCGAGCACACTTCCGCATAGCCGGTCAGGTCGTGCGAGATGTTCAGCGCGGACATCCGCGTCCACACGCCGAGCTCCTGGCTCGCGTGCACGACCGTGCTCACGCGATAGTTGTAGAACGGTTGTTCGAGGCCGACCTGCGTCTCGATCCCGCACACGCCCGCGATGTCGCCCGTTTTCGATTCTTCCATCACGAAGAAATAGCCGGCCTCGCCGGCCGCCGCCTCGCCCGCGAGCGTGCGGCGCGTGCGCTCGATGCGCGCGGCGAGCGCGTCGCGGTCGGGCTTGAACGTGGTCAGGCCCGGCCCGGTTTCCTTCGCGAGCGACACGAGCGAATCGACGTCGCCCGTTTGTACGACCCGAACGACGATCATGCTGCATCTCCCTTCAAATCTTCATCGTCGCGGCGGTGCAGCGGCACGCAGCGCACGACATCGCCATCCTTCACGTCGAGCGCCGCGCGCACGTCGCCGGCCAGCGGTGCGTCACCCGCATCGCCCGGCAGGTCGGCCAGCACGCAGCGGAACGATTCGCCGCTGCCCGTCGACACCATGTAGGCCACATCGCCCTGCTGGTGCGCGGCCTCGCGCACGATGCGCTCGGCGCCGTGCTTCACGCACGCGGTGCGGTCGACCTGCGCGGTCAGCACCGGGCCTGCGTCGAAGATGTCGACGAAGCGGTCCGGCTCGAAGCCTTCCTCGAGATGGATGTCGTACGCGAGCAGCGCCGATTCGTTCGGCTCGCCGAGCACGCGCTGCGCGGCTTCCGGCAGCAGCGGCACGTAGAGCGGATAGGCCGGCATCACTTCCGCGATGAAGGTGCGGCTGCGGCCGCCCGACGCGATGTCGACGTCGGTGAAGTCGCGGCCGAAGAACTTGCGGCCCACCGCTTCCCAGAACGGCGATGCACCGTTGCCGTCGCTCACGCCGAGCAGCAGCGTGAACACTTCCGGCGTGAAGCGGCGGCGGTTTGCGGCGATGTACATCATCCGCGCACGCGAAATCAGGTGCGCGGCCGCGTCGCCGCGCAGCGACGGATCGACGTAGAAGCCCGCCAGCCGGCTCTTGCCGGTCAGCTCGTGCGACATCGTGAGCGCGTGGATCTTGCGGTTCACGTGCAGCTCGCGCGACGCGTGGATCAATGCGTCGTTGCGGAACGCGTAGAACGGTTCCGAGTAGCCGGCCGCGGCCACGATGCTCGCCGTGCCGAGCAGCTTGCCGGTCGTCGAATCCTCGAGCACGAAGAGGTAGAACTCCTCGCCGGCGAAGTCGACGTCCGCGCGAAACGAATCCTCGGAGAGCGCCACGCGCGCTTCGAGCGCCGCGCGGTCGTGCGGCAGCGAGTGCAGGACCGGCTGCGCGGTGCGCGCCATGTGCGCGAGCGCATCGAGATCCGTGAGTTTGCCGGGGCGAACAAATAGCATCGTCGTTCCTGTCTGCGATGGGTGCGCCGATCAGCGCGCGGTGGCTTCCTGGGCGGCGAGCACTTGTTCGACTGCCTTCTCGAAGCGCTTCATGCCTTCGTCGAGCAGGTCGAACGGGATCACCAGCGACGGCACGAAGCGCAGCACGTTCGGGCCGGCGATCAGCATGATCAGGCCGTTTTCTGCTGCTGCGGTGACGAAGTCCTTCGCGCGGCCGTCGAATGCGGCGGTGAGTTCTGCGCCGACGAGCAGGCCCTTGCCGCGCACGTCGTTGAAGATGCCGAAGCGCGCGTTGATGCGCTCGAGCGCGCCTTTCAGGCGCACGCTGCGTTCGCGCACGCCTTCGAGCAGTGCCGGGTCGCCGATCAGTTCGACGACCTTGTCGGCGATGGCCGATGCGAGCGGGTTGCCGCCGTACGTCGTGCCGTGCACGCCGACCTTGAAGTGCGCGGCCAGTTCGTTCGTCGTCAGCATCGCGCCGATCGGGAAGCCGTTGCCGAGCGCCTTGGCGGTCGTCAGGATGTCCGGCGTGACGCCGGTATCCATGTAAGCGTAGAACTGGCCCGTGCGACCGACGCCCGTTTGCACTTCGTCGAAAATCAGCAGCGCGCCGTGTGCGTCGCACGCTTCGCGCAGCGCCTTCAGGAAGGCCGGATCGGCCGGGATCACGCCGCCTTCGCCCTGCACCGGCTCGACGATCACTGCGCAGGTTTGCGGGCCGATCGCGGCCTTCGCGGCTTCGATGTCGTTGTACGGCAGGTGCTTGATGCCGGCCGGCACGGGGCCGAAGCCTTCCGAGTACTTCGGCTGGCCGCCGACGCTGACCGTGAAGAACGTGCGGCCGTGGAACGACTGCACGAACGAGATGATTTCGGCTTTATCGGCGCCGTGGCGATCGAACGCGACGCGGCGCGCGAGCTTCAGTGCGGCTTCGTTCGCTTCCGCGCCCGAGTTCGCGAAGAATGCGCGGTCGGCGAAGGTCAGCGATTCGAGGCGCTTCGCGAGGCGCAGCACCGGCTCGTTCGTGTAGCCGTTGCCGATGTGCCAGAGCTTGCGGCTTTGTTCGTCCAGGACTTTCAGCAGTTCCGGGTGGCCGTGGCCGAGCGACGTCACGGCGATGCCGCACGCGAAATCGATGTATTCGCGGCCGGCCGTGTCCCACACGCGGGAGCCCTCTGCGCGATCCGGCACGAACGGCGCGGGGGAAAATACCGGCACCATCACTTCATCGAATGTCTGGCGGTTCACGGTCGAGGTCGTCATGGTCGTTCCTTTCGGTTTCGTAAGAGGGTTCAACAGGATCAAGTTTAGGTAAGGGTGACGCAAGCGTCTTGCGGAATTGCGACGGGTTCTATCGGAAGCGGATAGTGCGCTTTGTTTTTGCCCTTCCGGGCGGGGGGCTTGGGTTTGGGTGTCGGTATTTTGAGGCTTTTTGGGTGGTGCGCTCTTGTTTGGTGTGAAGCACCTGTGGTCTTGTCGGTCTATTAGTGTCGCCCCTGCGCGGGGCGGCGGTTACTTTTCTTTGTCTTGCCAAAGAAAAGTAACCAAAAGAAAGGCGCTCGGAGAACACATGACTTCCCGGTGCCGTGGCACTCGGAGTGGACCGCGCCTAAGTGTCCGCGCCAGTCGCGAACACGGAGTGGTTCGAGCAATGGTTCCGACACCTCCCACTACCCCACAGAGCGGTATACCGCCCGCTAGCTCCATCCTCGCTACGCTCGGCTGCAAGGTACTTCACGTCGCATTGCTTGTGCTCTCGTGCTTCTGTCCGCAATGCATCAACAGGCCCGCCCTCTCTTTACTCACACCATTCGTACCTGTCGGATTGCTTGCCATCAGTGGCGTTTGATAACGTCTTGCGGCCGTATGCTCTCGTGCCCGCAAACCTGATTGATGCATCCCTTTTTCCTTGTGAATGAGGGCGCCTAGATTTGCAGAATCCGGGTGCTCGCGTGTGATTGCTGGAACTGATTGACCGCAATGGCTACTGGAGGGGATGTCCCTGTCGACCGAGCGAAGCGAGGGCGGAGCTAGCGGGCGGTATACCGCTCTGTTGGGTAGTGGAGGGTGTCGGAACCATTGCTCGAACCACTCCGCGTTCCTGGCTGGCGCGGACACTTAGGCGCGATCCACTCCGAGTGCCACGGCACCGGGAAGTCATGTGTTATCCGAGCGCCTTTCTTTTGGTTACTTTTCTTTGGCAAGACAAAGAAAAGTAACCGCCGCCCCGCGCAGGGGCGACACTAATAGACCGACAAGACCACAGGTGCTTCACGAAAAACAAAAGCGAACCACAAAAAACGAAATCAATCCTTCGCACCGCGCTCGACAAGCGCGCCCCCACGAGGCTCGCCGCCTCCACCGGTCTGCTTCTCGAGCCACGCTCTCCGATCCTCCCGAGGCGTCACGCCAAACCGTTCGCGGTAAGCGTTAGAAAAGTGCGCAGCAGAAGAGAACCCGCAAGCGAGACTGACTTGAACAACCGACTTGCTGGTCCGCTGCAACTGAGTCCTTGCCTTTAGCAACCGAAGATTGAGGTAATACTTGGAGGGCATCGCCCCGAGATACTGTCGAAAGAGCCGCTCCAGTTGCCGGCGCGAAACGCCAACGAGCTCGGCGATCTCATCGGTGGTCAACGGATCTTCGACATTGGCTTCCATCAACAGCAGAGCATCATTCAACCGAGGATGTCGCTCACCGGGCGCGGTAACAAACGGAATCCGTTGGCGTTCCTCGCCACTCCGCAGCGTCCCGGCGCCGAGCGCATCTGCGATCCTCTCCGCGAGATCCGGCCCATGTTCCCGGCCAATCATGGCCAGCATGAAGTCAACAGTAGCCTGCCCACCGGCACAGGTGGCTCGATCGCGATCGATCTCGAAGATCTGCTGCGTGACGATCGACCGCTCGAACTGTTCGGCGAACTGCTGATACGTCTCCCAGTTCACGCTCACGCGATACCCGGAAAGCTGCCCGGCCATCGCGAGCCACCACACGCCGTGGTGAATGCCGGTGACGATCGGCGTCCGCTGCCCCACCCTCGCGAGACTCGCGAGAAACAACCGGTAGTCGGCAAACTGCTGAAACCGCTCCGACACGACGATGACCCAGTCACACGCAATCGCATCGTTGAACGCGGCATCGGCATGCCACTGCGCGCCGCCGGCGAGCGGCACCGGCCGCCCGTCCCACGAACACACCTGCCAGCGATACAGCAGCCGCCCGTCGATCTCGTTCGCGAGGTTCAGCGCATCGACGATCGGACCCACGCCCGACATCGACACGGGCGGCAATGCAACGATCGCCACCTGCGTCGTGCGGGTGGCGCCTGCGGGACGAGACACCGGTACCACGGTTGAAACCTGCCTTGTCGCGTTACTTGAGACTGCCCGACAGGAACTGCTTCAGCCGCTCGCTCTGCGGGCGTACCAGCACTTCCTTCGGATCGCCCTCTTCCTCGGTCCGCCCCTGATGCAGGAACATCACGTGGTTCGACACGTTGCGCGCGAAACCCATCTCGTGCGTGACGACGATCATCGTGCGGCCTTCCTCGGCCAGCTTCTGCATCACCTTCAGCACTTCGCCCACCAGCTCCGGGTCGAGTGCCGACGTCGGCTCGTCGAACAACATCACGTCCGGATGCATCGCCAGCGCGCGTGCAATCGCCACGCGCTGCTGCTGGCCGCCCGACAGATGCGACGGATACTGCTTCTCGACGCGCGGCGGCAAGCCGACCTTCTCGAGATACTCGCGCGCACGCTCCTCGGCTTCCTTCTTCGAAACGCCAAGCACGTGCAGCGGCGCTTCCATCACGTTCTCGAGCACGTTCATGTGCGCCCAGAGGTTGAAGTGCTGGAACACCATCGCGAGCTTCGTGCGAATGCGCTGCAACTGCTTGTGATCGGCAACTTCGAGCGCACCGGCGCGGTCGGTCTTCGTGCGCACGGTCTCGCCGTCGACGACGATCTGCCCCGCATTCGGCCGCTCGAGAAAATTGATGCAGCGCAGGAACGTGCTCTTGCCCGAGCCGCTCGCGCCGATGATGCTGATGACGTCGCCGGCTTTCGCGTTCAGCGATACGCCCTTGAGCACTTCGTTGTCACCGTAGCGCTTGTGAATGTCGACCGCGGCAAGCTTGGTGGAAGCGGCAGCGCTCGTTTGAGTGATCTCGGCCAACTGGCTCTCCTCGAAGTGATTCAATGACGGGCGGCCGCGAGATACGCAAGCCAGTGGCGCTCCGCGCGGCGAAACGCCGCGACGAGTGCGAACGATACCGCAAGATAGATCAGCGCGGCGATCCCGAACGACTGGAACGCCATGTAGGTCGCGGAATTCGCATCGCGCGCGACCTTCAGGATGTCCGGCACGGTCGCGGTGAACGCGACGGTCGTCGCGTGCAGCATCAGGATCACCTCGTTGCTGTACAGCGGCAGCGCGCGACGCAGCGCCGACGGCAGGATCACGCGGCGATACATCGTGAACGGCGACATCCCGTACGCACGCGCAGCCTCGACCTCGCCGTGCGGAATCGCGCGGATCGCCCCCGCGAAGATCTCCGTGGTGTACGCGCAGGTGTTCAGCGCGAACGCGAGAATCGCGCAGTTGAAGCCACTGCGGAAGAACGCGTCGAGCAGCGAGTGCGAACGCACGAACTCGAGGCTGTACATGCCCGTGTACAGCAGCAGCAACTGCACGTAGAGCGGCGTGCCGCGGAACACGTACGTGTAGAACCGCACCGGCGTCGACACCCACTTGTTCTTCGACACGCGCGCCACCGCGAGCGGCACCGCGCACACGAAGCCGAGCGAAATCGACGCGACGAGCAGCCACAACGTCACCGCGAGGCCGGAGAGGCGCTGGCCGTCCCAGTAAAGGAACGCCTGGCCGAATTCCTGGAGAATCTCGATCATAGATCTGCGTGCCGCACGCCCATGGAATAACGCTTCTCGAGCTGGATCAGCACGAGGTTGGAAACGGTCGTGATCGCGAGATAGATCAGCGCCGCGACGAGGATGAAGAAGAACATGTTGAACGTGCTCTTGCCGGCGTCCTGCGCGGCCTTCACGACGTCCGCAAGGCCGATGATCGACACCAGCGCGGTGGCCTTCACGAGCACCTGCCAGTTGTTCCCGATCCCGGGCAGCGCAAAGCGCATCATCTGCGGAAACATGATCCGCGCGAACACGCGTGCGCCGCTCATCCCGTAAGCCGCCCCGGCTTCGAGCTGGCCGCGCGGCACCGACAGGAACGCACCGCGGAACGTCTCGGTGAAGTACGCGCCGTAGATGAAGCCGAGCGTCAGCACGCCGGCCACGAACGGGTCGATGTCGATCTGGTCCCAGCCGACGAAGTCGGTGAACTGGTTCAGCCAGATCTGGATGCTGTAGAACAGCAGCAGCATCAGGACGAGATCGGGCACCGAGCGGATCAGCGTCGTATAACCGGTCGCGATCGCTCGCAGCACCCGGTTGTGCGACAGCTTCGCCACCGCGCCGATCAGCCCCAGCGCCACCGCAGCGGCGAGCGACAGCACCGACAGCTCGATGGTCTGCACGGTGCCGGCCCAGAGGACAGGACCAAAGCCGTAAAGGAACACGCGCGTCTCCAGAGTTGGAATGGATGCCGACGCGTATGCCTGTCCCGCGCCGGGCTGACGCGGATAGTCGCAAGCGAAATTGATTGCCTCAAACCACCTTGCACGCGATTGCTGCGCCGCAACAATCCGTCCCATCATTTGCAACTACGGCCTACGCCGCTGTTTCAAAAGGAAAAAAGCCGCTCCCTGACAACCGGATAACCGGCAAGGAAGCGGACTTTTTGCAATTTTCCGGTCGCTTTTTCGATATAGCGCCGAAGACGGCTGCGGCTGCGCTTACCGCCCCTTCAGGATGTCGGAGCGCGAAGTCGTATAGACAAGCCCGTCCGGGCCGAAATGGACGTTGAAGAACGCGTCGGTGTTGACGCCGTCCTCGAGCCAGCGCCAGCTCCAGACGATCTCGGGCTTGAGCGGATACTGCGCGATGTCACCGGGCTTGCCGAGCAGGCGCCGCACCTCGTCCTCGTTCATGCCCGGGCGCACCTTCGCGAAATTCTCGGCGGTCAGCACCTGCGTCGCGCCCGTGTAGCGGCCGTTCGGATCGAGATCGACGAACCACGTCTGGTTGCCCATCGGGCCGCGCGGGTATTCGAGCCGCTTCGAGCCGTCGGTGAAGTCGCGCTCGGTCTCCGGCTTGCCCATCGTGCCGCGCACGTCGGCCTCGGTCGATTCGCCGACCTTCAGCCCCTTCAGCAGCAGCGGCGCGGGCTTGATCGCGTTGAAGAAGTCCCTGATACGTTGCACGTCGAGGTTGCCTTGCTTGTCGTCGCAGCCGGTCAGTGCCAGCGCGGCGGCCAGCATCGTGACGGGAAGCAGCCGGAAACGGAAATTCATCGGAAGAAATGCACGTCGAGAAAACACGCGGCAAGGATACCCGTGCGACGCCAAAAGCGCGAGACGGGCGCGCGGCCCGTCTCGTAATCAATGCATCGTTTCGGTTTCAGTCTCGGCCACGCGGCTCGTTGCTTCCGGCGCGCGCGGCACGGCCGGCGGCGCACCGATGCGGCGGCGCGTGCGCACGAGTTCGGCCAGTTGCCACGAACCGAGCGCCAGGCAACCGAACAGCACCTCGCGGCCGCGTTTGACCAGTGCGAGCGACAGCGCCGTCTCGCGGTCGACGCCGAACATCTGCGCGAGCAGCACGACGGTCGCCTCCTGCACGCCGAGGCCGCCCGGCACCATGAACGCCGCATGCCGCACGGCCTGCGTCATCGCCTCGATCGCGATCGCGCCGCCGATCGACACCGGATGGCCGAGCAGCGCGAGCGCCCAGTAGATCTCGAGCGCGCCGAGCATGTATCCGGCCAGCTGCCAGAAGAACGCGCTGAACAGCAGGCCCGTGCGCGACATCAGCCCATCGATGTCGGCATCGAGCCGCTTGCCGTCGACGCCCTGCAGCAGCCGGTGCGAATCGCCGAGCAGGCGGCCCGCGAAACGCTCGATCGCATGGAAGATGCCGCCGCGACGCATCAGCACGACGCCGAGCACCGGCAGCGGCAGCGTGAGCAACAGCGCAAGGCCGATCGTGCCGCCGCCCATGTTGTCCGTCGTCGCGAGCAGCAGCACGAGGCCGAGCGCCGCGAACGCATACTGGACGACGATCGTCACGAGCACCTCGACGATCACCGACGCCGTCACGCGACTCGCGTCGGGCACCTGCCAGCGCGCGAGCCGGATGCCGACCAGCTCGCCGCCGATCCCGACCACCGGCAGCAGCCGGTTCACCGCTTCGCGGACGGTCGCGATCCACCACAGGAACGGCAGCGACGAGCGCTTGTCGAGCAGCAGGTGCCACGCGTACGCGTCGAGCAGCAGCGGCAGCGCATGGAACGGCACGAGCCACAGCAGCGCGTAACCGGCGCGCGCGAGCATCTGCGACACGTCGCCGATGCCCTCGTGCAGCCCCAGCGCGAGCAGGATGCCGATGCCGAGCGGCCAGCCGAGCCATTTGATCCACTTGGTCATGACGGCTGCGCTCCCGGTGCGCGCGACGCTTGCGCGCCGCGCCGTGCCGCGGGCTGGCCGAACACGTCGGCAAAACCGCCGGTCGCGACACCCGCCGCTTTCAGCGCGGCCGCGACGCGCGGCGACAGCAGCGCATCGAGTTCGTCCACCGGACGATAGCCGGCCATCGTCGGCGTGATCGGGCCGTCACCGGCCTCGGCCGGATGGCAGTAGATCTCGCCGACACCCGGCGGCAGCTTGGCCAGCGCATCGAGCAGCACGGTTTCGTCCATCGCGCCCGTATGCTCGATCCCGACCACGTAGTCGTTGTGCGCGAGCCCCGCACGGTCGAGCCGCGCGCGCACGAGCGCGATCCACGGCTTGAGCAGCGCGGGCGCGCTCGTCTCGTACGGCAGCCGCACCGCACGCAGCCCGTAGTCGCGGCCGATCTCGATGATCATCGACAGCACGGTCGGGTGCAGATGGAAATGCTTGTGCGCGTTCACGTGGTCGAGCGGCAGCCCGCTCGCCGCGAACGCATCGAACTGCGCGCGAATCTCGCGGCGCAGCTGCGCCCGCACGTGCGGCAGGAAAAAGAAGCGACAGCCGTCCTTCGCCATCGCATCGCCGAACCGCCCGTCGGGGCCGACGAGCGCGGGAATCTCATGCGCGGGCAGCGTGGCCGGGCCGTCCGCGAGGACGAGATGCAGACCGACCGCGAGCGACGGCAGCCGCCGCGCGCGCTCGATCGCATCGGCCGCGGCGGGCGCCGCGACCATCAGGCTGGCGGCGTTCAGCACGCCGTCGCGGTGCGCGCGCTCGACCGCCGCGTTGACGCGCGGGTGCAGCCCGAAGTCGTCCGCGGTGAAGATCAGCGCACGCGCCGCCGGCTGCGTCGCCACGAATCAGGCCTCGTGTGCGCGCAGGAAGCGGAAGAACTCGACGCCTTCGCGCAGACGGCGCTTCATCATGTCCCAGCTCGTCAGCATTTCGCGGACGATCTCCCAGATCTTCGACGGGCGGAAGTAGAACTGGCGATAGAACTGCTCGAGATGGTGATAGATCTCGTCGCGCGACAGGTGCGCATAGCCGATCGCCGCGAGCTGCACGCCTTCCTTGCTCACCAGGTTGATGGTCTTGTTCTCTTCCATCCAGCCGTTTTCCACGGCCTGCTTGTAGAGCGTCGTGCCCGGATACGGCGCGGCGAGCGACACCTGGATCGTGTGCGGATTGATTTCCTTCGCGTACTCGATCGTCTTCTTGATGGTCTCCTGCGTCTCGCCCGGCAGGCCGAGGATGAAGGTGCCGTGGATCTTGATGCCGAGCTTCTTGCAGTCCGCGCTGAAGCGGCGCGCGAAATCGGTGCGCACACCCTTCTTGATGTTCACGAGGATCTGGTCGTCGCCGGATTCGAAGCCGACCAGCAGCAGGCGCAGGCCGTTTTCCTTCATGACCTTGAGCGTCTTGTACGGCACGTTCGCCTTCGCATTGCACGACCAAGTCATGCCGAGCTTGCCCAGGCCGATGGCGATCGCTTCAGCGCGCGGCAGGTCGTCGGTGAAGGTGTCGTCGTCGAACATCAGCTCCTTCACTTCCGGCATGTTGTCGCGGATCCACTTCGCTTCCGCGATCACGTTCTCGACCGAGCGCGTGCGGTAGCGATGGCCGCTGACCGTCTGCGGCCACAGGCAGAAGGTGCAGCGCGACTTGCAGCCGCGGCCCGTGTAGATCGATACGTACGGATAGTTGAGGTAGCCGATGAAGTAGTTGTCGATCTTCAGGTCGCGCTTGTAGACGGGCGCGACGAACGGCAGTTCGTCCATGTTCTCGAGGATCGGACGCGCTTCGTTGTGCTCGATCGAGCCGTCCTTCGCGCGCCAGCTCAAGCCCTTGATCTCAGGGAACGGCTTGCCTTCGGCGATTTCCTTGCAGGTGTAGTCGAATTCCTCGCGGCACACGAAGTCGATTGCCTCGCTCGCCGTGAGCGAGTTGTGCGGATCGACCATCACCTTCGCGCCGACCATGCCGACCAGCATCGACGGCTTCATCTTCTTCAGGTCCTGCGCGAACATCGCATCGGTCGGGAACGACGGCGTGCTCGTGTGGATGATCACGAGGTCGTAGTCGTTCGCGATCTTCAGCGTTTCCTCGACCGACAGGCCGTCGGCCGGGGCGTCGACGACACGGCTGCCCGGCACGAGCGCGGCCGGCTGCGCGAGCCACGTCGGATACCAGAAGGAACGGATTTCGCGCTTCGCCTGATAGCGCGAGCCGGCTCCGCCGTCGAAGCCGTCATACGAAGGGGCCTGCAAGAACAGCGTTTTCATGAATGCTCCGGTAGCCTGCATAGTTCGATTCGTTACAACGATTCAGTCAAAAAACCGCGGGCCGCCCTGCCGGCGCCCGCCTCTTTGTCATGTCGCGCCGCGCGGCCTCGCCGTGCAACGCGTCTCGGCCCTCGGGCCGGGTTCGGTCGGAACGGCCCTAGCGGCCGTCCACTGCTTCCACTGCCGCCGTCGCGCGTTCACCGCCGACGACCGTCATCCTCGCGCCGCGCCACACGACGTGCGTGCCGAACACTGCGGCGAGCCACTCGAGCGCGAGCAGCGTGTCGCGCACCGCGACGAGCGGCAAGTCGCGCCAGAACGCGCGCCAGCCGTCCTCGCCGCGGGCGTGCAGCACGAGA
>NZ_JAAGPB010000140.1:0-18116 GCF_017104585.1 Burkholderia sp. Ac-20392 | reverse complement strand
GCCACCGGCGCCACGCTGCGCACGAACGACGGCGCCGATCCGATGTTCGCGGGCGCGGCGCTGCCGAAGGCCGCGAAGCTGTACCTGGGCGACGAGCCGGGCACGAATCCGTACGCATCGCCGCTCTATGCGGATTTCGCGGGCCTGCCGCCGCTGTATATCCAGGTCGGCAGCACCGAGGTGCTGCTCGACGATTCGCGCCGCGTCGCGGAGAAGGCGAAGGCGGCCGGGGTAGCGGTGGAGATCGAGGTGTGGCCGGACATGCCGCACGTGTGGCAGCTGTATGCGCCGATGGTGCCGGAAGCGCGTGACGCGCTCGACCGCGCGGCCGCGTTCCTGCGCCGCGTCGCGGTCGAACGTGCGGTTCAGCGGGCCGGCGAGGCGTCGATTGCCTGATAGGCGGCCTTGACGGCCACCGAGCCGTACTTGCGCTCGAGCCGGCGCACGGTGAAGTGGCCGTGCGCCATCTGCTGGAAGTGGTCGATGAACAGCGTATTGACGGTCGCGCCGAGCACGGCGCCGATCGCCGGAATCGACTTTGCGGCCATCTGCTCGGTCACCTGCACCGAGAAGCGCGACGCCACCGTCTGCACGAGCTTGAACACGGCCGCCGAGCTGTGCGCGGCGATGCCCTTCGTCGTGATGTCGGACGATGCCTTCGAGATCGCCTGCGCGAGCGCGCCGCGCAGCACGAAATAGCCGAGATCGGCGTCCTCTTCCTGCTTGTCCGGGTTGCCGCCCATGCCGAGCACGGCCAGGCATTGCAACTGCGTATCGACCGAGCTCAGGTCTTCACCCTCGCTGCGCGCGATGTCGCACACCGAGCGGAAGATCAGCGTCGTCGTCACCGGCAGCTCGACCGGCAGCGCGAGAAAGCCGAACGCACCGCCCGCCGCGCCGGTCGTCGCGACTGCGAGCTTGTGCAGCAGGTTGCTCGGCTTGTCGGGCTCGGCGTCCGGCGCGGGTGGCTTGCCAAGCGTGCGCAGCGCGATGTTCAGGCACTTGCGCAGCGCGAGCTGCGTCGCGTCGTTGATCTTGCCGGTCGCGAAATCCGGCAGCCGGGCGATCATTTTCTCGACCGGCGCGCCGAGCATGCCCGTCAGCTTCATCGTCAGCGACGGGCTTTCCAGCACCTGCTTCGCGCGCCACAGCGCGTCCCGATCCTCCGGCGACAGCGTGGGCGCGGGGGTAATTGAAATCGGTTCCATCTTTCTCCTTGGCGGTCTGGTTCGATTTGACCGTCGCCAGCCTAGATTACTCCGGCGTGCTAGAATTTTGAGATTGTTTGACACGTCAAAAGTTGCGCCAACAAAAAATGGCCGTCCATACTGCCGCCCACCATTCAAGCGGGCAAGTCCTGCCGTTCCGCGAATCGCTGCTGGCGATGATCGGGATCTCATTTGTCACCATGCTGGTCGCGCTCGACCAGACCGTCGTCGGCACCGCGCTGCCGACCATCGTCGCCGAGCTCCGCGGCTTCGACCTGTACGCGTGGGTCGCGACCTCGTACCTGCTCAGTTCCGTGATCACGGTGCCGATCTTCGGCCGGCTCGGTGACTATTACGGCCGCAAGCCGTTCGTCATTGCGTCGATCGTCGTGTTCACCGCCGCGTCCGTGCTGTGCGGGATGGCGAACGACATGCTGATGCTCGTGCTCGCGCGCGGGCTGCAGGGGATCGGCGGCGGGATGCTGGTCGGCACCGCGTTCGCATGCATTCCCGACCTGTTCCCCGATTCCGTCGTCCGGCTGCGCTGGCAGGTGCTGATGAGCTCCGCGTTCGGCATCGCGAACGCGGTCGGCCCGTCGCTCGGCGGCGTGCTGACCCAGTCGTTCGGCTGGCGCTCGGTGTTCTACGTGAACCTGCCGGTGGGCCTGCTGTCGCTGCTGTTCGTGTGGCGCTACCTGCCGCACCTGCGCCACGTCGAGCACGATCGCAAGATGCGGCTCGACTGGCCGGGCGCGCTGCTGATCGCGCTGTCGCTCGGCGCGCTGCAGCTGTTCGTCGAATGGTTGCCGAAGTACGGCGTCGCGAGCTGGGCGTCGCTGCTGCTCGTCGTCGCGGTCGCGGCCGGTTTCGGCCTGTGGCGCTGGGAGAAGCGTTGCGCGCAGCCGATTTTGCCGTTCGACATGTTCGGCAACCGCGCGCTGTCGGCACTCTTCGTGCTGGCGATCCTCGCCGGCTTCTCGATGTTCTCGCTGCTGTTCTACGCGCCGCTGCTGTTCCAGGGCGGGTTCGGGATGTCGCCGAAGGAGGCGGGGCTCGTGATCACGCCGCTCGTCGTGTTCATCACGATCGGCAGCATCATGAATGGCCGGGTCGTCACGCGCATCCGCAATCCGAACGCGATGCTGCACGTCGGCTTCGTGCTGTTCGCGATCACCTGCGCGGGCATCGTCGTGTCGACCCACACGACGCCGAAGTGGGTGCTGATGGCGCTGATGGTCGCGGGCGGCATCGGGCTCGGCTTCGTGCTGCCGAACCTCACGGTATTCGCGCAGCAGACGGCCGGCCGCGAGCATCTCGGCATCGCGACGGCGCTGCTGCAGTCGCTGCGGATGGTCGGCGGGATGGTCGGCACCGCGCTGACCGGCACGCTCGTCAACCAGATGTATTCGAGCGGCGTGCGCAATGCGCTGTCGGCCGACCATGCGATGCAGTGGCATGCGCAGCTCGCCGATCCGCAGATCCTGATCGATCGCGCCGCGCAGGGCGGTCTGGTCGCGGAGCTGACGCGTGCCGGGCATAATGGCGCGCTGCTGCTGGAAGCGGCCCGCGAATCGCTCGTTGGCGCGATTCACCTGGGCGTCGCGATGGCGGCGGTCGTCGCCGTGGTGTCGGTGTGGCAGTGCCGCCGCGTGCCGCCGATCGCGCTGCGGCACAAGATCGAACCGCATGTCGCGGCCGACTGAACGATTGAACGAGTAGAACTGAGCGCATGGAAGAACAGGACCGCGTCGCGATCTTGCAGCAATTCGGACGCACGTATCGCGCGTTCATGACCGCGTTCGAGGCGCACGTCGGGCAACCGATGCCGCGCTGGCGCATCATGGTCGCATTGCACACGATGGGCGGGCATTCGTCGCAGAAGAAGCTCGTCGAAGTGCTGCGCGTCGATCCGGGCGCGCTCACGCGCCAGTTGAAGTCGCTCGACGCGCTCGGCTGGATCCAGCGTGAATCCGACGCACGCGACAATCGCGTGACCAACGTGACGCTGACGGACGACGGCCGCGCCGCGTTCGACGCCTGCCTGCCGCGCCGCAAGGCGTTTCTCGAACAGACGATGGCGCAATTGCCGGACGACGTGCTGAACGCACTGTCGGGCGCGCTGGCGATGCTGGAGTCGCGGATCGCGGACGTCGGCTCGACGCCGGCCGCGCGCTGAAGCGCGCGGCAGGGCGGCGCGCATCCGCCGCCGGCCCGGCCCTTCACCTCATCTCAATTCACTTTCGGTTCACAGCGGGTTCAAAGCTCGATGCGCGTTCCCAGCAGCACGAGGAACTGCGCGAGCCACGCCGGATGCGCGGGCCACGCGGGCGCGGTGACGAACGGCGCGTCGGTCACGGCCGCGTCGACCGGGATGTCCGCGTATTCGCCGCCCGCGAGCTTCACCTCGGGCGCGCACGCCGGGTAGGCCGAGATACGCTTGCCGCGGATCACGTCGGCGGCCGCGAGCAGTTGCGCCGCGTGGCAGATCGCGGCGATCGGCTTGCCGGCTTCGGCGAACTCGCGTACGAGCGAGATCACTTTCGGATCGAGTCGCAGATATTCGGGGGCACGGCCGCCCGCGATCGCGAGCGCGTCGTAGCGCGATGCGTCGACGTCGTCGAACGCCGCGTTCAGCGTGAACTGGTGGCCGGGCTTCTCGGTGTAGGTCTGGTCGCCTTCGAAATCATGGATCGCGGTCTTGATCTTGTCGCCCGCGCGCTTGCCCGGGCAGACTGCATCGACGTGGTGGCCGACGGCCTGCAGCGCCTGGAACGGCACCATCGTTTCGTAGTCTTCGGCGAAATCGCCGGTCAGGAACAGGATCTTCTTCGCGGCCATGGCTTTCTCCAGTGGAGCTGCGTTGAGGGCCCGCGCGACAGGCGCGTGCAACGCCCGCATGGGGCCCCGAGGACGAAAGCGCAGTGTACTCCGGCCGCTTGAAGCGCGCGTGACGGCCGCCCCGCGCGAGCGGCGGGGCGGTGCGCGCAACGGGTATCAGAAGAAGGTTTCGACGACTTCCGTCACGCTGAACTGCGGATCGAGCACGAGCACCTGGCGCCACTTGTCGAACGTCAGGCACGGGTGCGAGATGTCGAACGCGACCATGTCGCCCACCTTTACGTCCGCGCCCGGCGGGATCTGCAGGTACGCGTGCTGGTCCATCATCCCGGTGACGGCCCAGCCTTCGGTAGCGGCGACGTCGCGCGGCGCGGTGTCGCGGCCCGGGCGGAAGTGGCGCGCCGGCTCCGGCAGCCCCGCGTCGAACGCCGCGTCGCGCTTGCCGAGCGCGACGATCGCGCGATCAGCCTCCGGCACCGACTGCACATAGGCCCACAGCTGCAGCGCGGGCAGCAGCCCTTCGCCCATCGTGCGTGCGATCGGGTTGCGCGCGAACACGTCGGTCTGCGCTTTCTTGTAGATGCCGACGTCGTGCGTCAGGTAGCAGCCGGGACGCAGCACGACTTCCGCGAAGCCGGCGTTGGACGCCTTCGCGAATTCTTCCGCGACCACGTCGTACCACGCCGAGCCGGCGCCGGACAGGATCGCCGGCGTACGCGCGAAGCGGCCTGCTTCGGCCAGTTCGCGCGTGAGCGCGACCGCTTCCTGCAGGAACGTGCGGATCTCGCCTTCCTCCTTCAGCACGCCTTCGTAGAGTTCGATACCGGCCAGCTTCAGCGTGTCCGGATAGCGCGCGATCGCGGCCAGCACGGCCTCGCGCTGCGCGGCATCGCGTACGCCCGCGCGGCCGCCCGGCACGCCGAGCTCGAGCAGCACGTTCAGCGGCTTCTTCAGTGCGCCGAAGAAGCCGCCGAGCTGGTCGACGCTCTCCGCCGAATCGACGAGACAGAAGAATTCGAAGTCGGGATCGGACAGCAGCCCGGCGATGATCGTCATGTTCTGGCGGCCGACCAGCTGGTTCGCGAGCAGCACGCGCCGCACGCCGCCGTGATACGCCGCCTGCGTCTGGTGCGCGGTCGCGAGCGTGATGCCCCACGCGCCGGCGTCGAGCTGGCGGCGGAACAGTTGCGGCGCCATCGTCGTCTTGCCGTGCGGCGCGAACTTGACACCGTACTTCTGGACGAATGCCTGCATCCAGTTCAGGTTGTGTTCGATGCGATCTTCGTAAAGCACGGCGGCCGGCAGGCTGACGTCTTCCGCAAGCAGGTTCCACTCGAGGCGGCCTGCGTCGCCGAGCGGCACGCTCGCGCTCGGCAGATTGCCGAGACCCTTGCCAAACGGATCGATCGTCGCTTCCTGATAGTTTGTAACTTTCATGTCATCCCGCTCCATCATCACTATGCATTGCACTGAAGTTGACACGCCGATGGTACAGAAAGTAGCATCGGCGCGGTGATGTTATTTAGTAACATCGAGCTTCACACCCTTTTCCGCAGATGAATACGCCCGTCACCCCGTCTGTTCCGCTCGCGGCCGAACGCCATCCGGCTCCGGCCGCTCCGCCGGTCCTCGACATCGTCGCGCGGATCGCCGAATGCGCGCCCGAGCTGCGCGAAGCCGAGCGCAAGGTCGCCGCGTTCATCCTCGCCGACCTGGCGCGCGCCGCGCATGCCAGCATCGGCGCGCTTGCACGCGACGCGGAGGTCAGCGTCGCGACGGTCACGCGTTTCGCGAAAGCGGTCGGCTGCCGCGACGTGCGCGAGCTGAAGGTGCTGGTCGCGCAGGCGGCGGCCGTCGGGCAGCGCTTTCTGGTGCCGTCCGACGACGCACCGGGCGACGACGCGAGCCCCGCGTCGATGGTCTACGACGAGATCCGCCTGGCGCTCGCGCACAACCATCAGTTGCTGCGCAATACGTCGTTCGAGGCAGCGGCCGACCTGCTCGCCGGCGCGAAGATGACCTATGTGTACGGGCAGGGCGGCGGCTCGACCGCGCTCGCCGACGAGTTGCGCTTCCGGCTCGTGCGCTTCGGCCGGCCGGTCGCGAGCTACCAGGACAGCGTGCTGCAGCGGATGGTGGCCGCGACGCTGTCGCGCGACACCGTCGTCGTCGCGCTGTCGGTGAGCGGCCGCGTGCCCGAGCTGCTCGAGAGCTGCCGGCTCGCGAAGCGCTACGGCGCGAAGCTGATCGCGATCACTGCGCCGGCTTCGCCGCTCGCGAAGCTCGCCGACCACCTGATTCCGGTCGTCGCGTTCGAAACCGATTTCATTTACAAGCCGTCGACATCGCGCTACGCGATGATGATGGCGATCGACGTGCTCGTCACCGGAGTCGCATTGCGGCTCGGCGATGCGGGCCGAGAATCGCTGCGCCGCATCAAGCACGCGCTCGATGCGCACCGCGGCGGCGGAGACCGTCAACCGGTAGGAGACTGACCATGCATTCGCATCCCGAAGCCGCCGATACGCTGATCGTCGGCGCGCAGCTTTACGACGGTACCGGCGCGCCGCCCGTCACGCGCGACGTCGCGATCCGCAACGGCGTGATCGCGGCGATCGGCAACCTGTCGAACTGGCTTGCCGAGAACGTCGTCGATGCGAACGGCCGCGCGCTCGCGCCGGGCTTCGTCGACGTGCACACGCACGACGACACGCACGTGATCCGCGCACCGGAGATGATCCCGAAGATCTCGCAGGGCGTGACGACCGTGATCGTCGGCAACTGCGGGATCAGCGCGTCGCCGGTGACGCTCGCGGGCGATCCGCCCGATCCGATGAACCTGCTCGGCGAGCGCGGCGCGTTCCTGTACCCGACCTTCGCCGACTACGTCGCGGCGGTGAACGACGCGCGTCCGGCCGTGAACGTCGCGGCGCTCGTCGGCCACACGGCGCTGCGCAACAACCAGATGGACCGCCTCGACCGTGCGGCGACCGACGGCGAGATCGCCGGCATGCGCACGCAGCTCGAGGAGGCGCTCGCGAACGGCGCACTCGGCCTGTCGTCGGGCCTCGCGTACGGCTCCGCGTTCGCGGCGCCGACCGAGGAGGTGATGGCGCTCGCCGAGCCGCTCGCGAACGCGGGCGCGCTGTACACCACGCACATGCGCACCGAGTTCGACGCGATTCTCGATGCGATGGAAGAGGCGTACCAGGTTGGCCGCCATGCGCGCGTGCCGGTCGTGATCTCGCACCTGAAGTGCGCGGGCCCGTCGAACTGGGGGCGCAGCACCGAAGTGCTCGCATCGCTCGAAGGTGCGCGCCGCTACCAGCCGGTCGGCTGCGACTGCTATCCGTACAGCCGCAGCTCGTCGACGCTCGACCTGAAGCAGGTGACGGGCGACATCGACATCACGATCACGTGGTCGGAGCCGCACCCGGAAGTGGCGGGCAAGCTGCTGAAGGCGATCGCGGCCGAGTGGGGCGTGACCGAGCAGGAAGCCGCGCAGCGCATCCGCCCGGCGGGCGCCGTGTACCACAACATGTCGGAGGACGACGTGCGCCGGATCCTGTCGCATCCCGCGACGATGGTCGGCTCCGACGGCCTGCCGAACGATCCGCTGCCGCATCCGCGGCTGTGGGGTGCGTTCCCGCGCGTGCTCGGCCACTATGTGCGCGACACGAACCTGCTGCCGCTCGAGGAGGCGATCCGCAAGATGACGTCGCTGTCCGCGCGCCGCTACGGGATCGCGCGACGCGGCGAGGTGCATGTGGGCTACCACGCGGATCTCGTGCTGTTCGATCCGGCGAGCGTGATCGACGCCGCGACGTTCGAGCAGCCGCAGCAGCCCGCGCACGGGATCGACGCCGTGTGGGTGAACGGCGTGCTCACGTATGAAAACGGCCAGCCGACCGGCGAGCGCGCCGGCGGCTTCGTCGCGCGCGGCGAGCGCGTGCCGGCGAGTGCCGACGCCGCGTTCTGAACGCGGTGGTTGTTCCGATCTGCCGCGCGTGCCGCTGTCGGTGCGCGCATCCGTAACCGAAACAAGGAGTGAAACGATGAAGCGATATGGCGTAGGCGAAGCGAAGGGCACGGGCGGCCAGGTGATGCCGTTCGCACGCGCGGTCGAGGCCGACGGCTGGCTGTACGTGTCGGGCCAGACGCCGATGGTGAACGGCGAGGTCGTCGAAGGCGGCATCGTCACGCAGTCGAAGCAGACGATCGAGAACGTGATCGCGATCCTGAAGGAAGCCGGCTACGGCCTCGAGCACGTCGTGCGCTGCGGCGTGTGGCTCGACGACGCGCGCGATTTCGCGTCGTTCAACAAGGTGTTCATTTCGTACTTCGGCGAGCATCCGCCGGCACGCGCGTGCGTGCAGTCGAGCATGGTCATCGACTGCAAGGTCGAAGTCGACTGCATCGCGTACAAGGCGCCGGCGAAGTAACACCGCCACGGCGAGCCGCTACGCAACGGGCCCGGCGCATTCACGTGCGCCGGGCCCGTTTTGTCATGGGCGGGACACCGGTCGACCGGTGGTCGGTGTTCCCGAGGCCGCAACCGCCGCAACGCATCCCGCCCGTTCATGTAAGGTGCCGCATGACCATATGGGGAGGACATGCATGGAATGGGCTGCGCTGGTGCCGGAGCTGATTTGCTCGGACCTTGCCGGAAGCATTCGCTTCTATCGCGACGTGCTCGGATTCCGGATTCGCTTCGAGCGTCCGGGGGACGGGTTCGCCTATCTCGAGATCGGGGGCGCTCAACTGATGCTCGAACAGCACAGCCCGGAGAGCTGGTTGACCGGCCCGCTGGAGCCGCCGTTCGGGCGCGGGATCAATTTCCAGATCGAGGTCGATGCGCTCGATCCCATCCTCGACAGGATTCGCGCCGCGGGCGTGACGCTGTTCGTCGAGCCGCGCACGTCCTGGTATCGGGAGGACGAGATCGAGCATGGCCAGGTCGAGATGCTGGTGCAGGATCCCGACGGCTACCTGTTGCGCCTGGTGGAGATTCTCCCGGAGCGGCCGGTGAGCGGGTGACCGCAGGCCGTCCGTGCTTGTCCGCGCAATGAAAAACAGCCCGGCCGGTTGAACCCGGCCGGGCTGTTTTGTCTGGGGGCACCGCGCGTTGCCGACTGCACGCCGCGGCGGCCGCCCACCGCCGTCACTGCCGCGCGTTGCGCGCGTTGTCCGGCATCGGCTGGTTGTAGTTGGTGCGGAACGGGTTGATGTCGAGCCCGCCGCGGCGCGTATAGCGCGCATACACCGCGAGCTTCACCGGTTTGCACGCGTGCAGGATGTCGAGGAAGATCCGCTCGACGCACTGCTCGTGAAAGCCGGTGTGGTTGCGGAACGAGATGATGTAGCGCAGCAGGCCCGCGTGATCGATCTGCGGCCCGACGTAGTGGATCTGCACGCTGCCCCAGTCGGGCTGGCCGGTGACCGGGCAGTTCGAGCGCAGCAGGTCGGACACGAGCGTCTCCTCGACCGGTGCTTCATCCTCGGCGGCCGACAGCAGCGACGGGTCGGGTTCGTACACGTCGGTGTCGAGGTCGAGCCGGTCGAGCGACAGCCCGTCGAGTTCTTCCATTTCGAGCTTGCCGAAATCGTGCGGCGACACGAGCTGCACGGAGACGGTCGCGCCGCACGCGGCCGACACGTCGCGCTTCAGCGCGTCGCGCACCGCGTCGATCGAGTCGAACTTCGTCTGCGCGAACGAGCCGAGATACAGCTTGAACGACTTCGATTCGACGATGTTCGGCGATTCGGCCGGCACGTAGAAGGTCGCAACGGCGATCTGCGGCTTGCCGCGCGCGTTGAGCCACGACAGCTCGTAGGCGTTCCAGATGTCGGTGCCGAAGAACGGCAGCGCCGACGTGATGCCGAGCTGCTCGCGCGCGCCGGCGCGCGGGATCGGGAACAGCAGCGACGCGTCGTACTGGGCGGCGTAGACGGTGGCCTTGCCGAGCGGGGAATGTTCGGGATTCATGCGTGACGCCTTTACGACAGGAAGAGGCGGTAAGCCGGGTTGGCGCTCTCCTCGACATACGGATAGCCGAGTGCCGCGAGGAAGCGTTCGAATTCGGCGCGATCGGCCTGCGGCACCTGCAACCCCACGAGGATCGAGCTGTAGTCCGCGCCCTGGTTACGGTAATGGAACAGGCTGATGTTCCAGTCCGGCGCCATCGACGACAGGAACTTCATCAGCGCGCCCGGCCGTTCCGGGAATTCGAAGCGGAACAGGCGCTCGTCGAGCGCGAGCGGCGAGCGGCCGCCCACCATGTAGCGGATGTGTTCCTTCGACAGCTCGTCGTGCGTCAGGTCGACGCTCTTGAAGCCGTGCGATTCGAAGTTCGCCGCGATCTCGGCCGATTCGCCGCGGCGCTTGATCTGCACGCCGACGAAGATGTGTGCGGCCTGCGCATCGGCGATCCGGTAGTTGAACTCGGTGACGTTGCGGTCGCCGACGAGCGAGCAGAAGCGCTTGAAGCTGCCGCGCTCCTCGGGGATCGTGACCGCGAACACGGCTTCGCGCGCTTCACCCACTTCCGCACGCTCGGCGACGAAGCGCATCCGGTCGAAGTTCATGTTCGCGCCGGACGTGACCGCGACGAGCGTCTGGTTCTCGATGCCTTCGCGTTCCGCGTAGAGCTTCGCGCCCGCGACCGCGAGCGCGCCGGACGGTTCGAGCACGCTGCGCGTGTCCTGGAAGACGTCCTTGATCGCCGCGCACAGTGCGTCGGTGTTCACCGTCACGACGCCGTCGAGGTATTCGCTGCAGAGGCGGAAGGTTTCTTCGCCGACCAGCTTCACGGCGGTGCCGTCCGCGAACAGGCCGACTTCGCTCAACTCGACACGCTTGCCGGCTTCCAGCGATTGCGCCATCGCGCACGAATCTTCGGCCTGCACGCCGATCACCTTGATCTCCGGGCGCACCGCCTTCACGTAGGCCGCGACGCCGGACGCGAGCCCGCCGCCGCCGATCGGCACGAAGATCGCATGGATCGGGCCCTGGTGCTGGCGCAGGATTTCCATCGCGATCGTGCCCTGGCCGGCGATCACGTACGGATCGTCGAACGGGTGGACGAACGTGAGGCCGCGCTCTTCCTGCACCTTGACCGCGTGTGCATACGCGTCGCTGTACGACTCGCCGGCCTGGATCACGTCGACGCTCGGGCCGCCGTGCGCACGCACCGCATCGACCTTCACCTGCGGCGTCGTGACGGGCACGACGATCACGGCCTTCACGCCCATCCGGGCCGCCGAGAACGCGACGCCCTGCGCGTGGTTGCCGGCCGACGCGGTAATCACGCCGCGCGCGAGCGCGTCCGCCGGAATGTGCGCCATCTTGTTGTACGCGCCGCGCAGCTTGAACGAGAACACCGGCTGGTTGTCCTCGCGCTTCAGGTAGACCGCATTGCGCAGCCGGGCGGACAGGATGCGGGCGGATTCGAGTTCCGTCTCGATCGCGACGTCGTAGACGCGCGCGGTGAGGATTTTCTTCAGGTAATCGTGGGATGCCATGGGCGCTCGCGTGCAGTGCGGAAAGCAGACGGTAAAGGATCAATGATAGCGCCAAGGGTCCGCCCGCATGCAAGCGGCATGCCGAGCGCGTGCCCGCCGGGCCGCGCGGGCGGGGCGTCGGCGCGCTCGCGCGGCCACTTTTTACCGGTTTAACTGCATGGTTACCGACCGGACGGACGGCGAATGGTCGCGCGAAATCGTGCCGAGCCAGTCCTGGCGCGGCTCGCGGCGATAGCCCCACGACCTGTCCGACGTGCCACGCATGGCCCGATCATGGGTTAGAATTCCGTTTTGAATCAAGGATCGGAAGATGCAGAGGCACCCTCGGATCGCACCGTTGAAGCCGACGCCGCGCGCAGCCAGCCCCGCGGCCGAACGGCATGCGCGCCGCGCGCGATCGTGCTGATCGTTCCGAGTGCCGCCAGGCCCTGTCGCCGGCCAGGAGGGGCGAGTCGCCCGCTCCGGCCCCAAGAAGGACAGCCGCGCGCCTGGTAACAGAACAGATTTCCCCAAGATTGCGCCCACGCGCTTGCCGACGCCCGTGCACGGTGTATCGGCCCTCCGAGTCGTCCGAACATGAACGCACCACAAGTTTTCGATCCGCATGGCGCGGCCGCCGCCGTCGCCGCTGACCCCGCGCCCCGTTTGCGCGAGATTCCCTACAACTACACGTCCTTCTCGGATCGCGAGATCGTGATCCGCCTGCTCGGCGAAGAAGCGTGGTCGGTGCTTCACGAATTGCGCGCCGAGCGCCGCACGGGCCGCTCGGCACGGATGCTGTATGAAGTGCTCGGCGACATCTGGGTCGTGCGCCGCAATCCGTACCTGCAGGACGACCTGCTCGACAACCCGAAGCGCCGCGCGCTGCTGATCGAGGCGCTGAACCACCGCCTGACCGAAATCGGCAAGCGCCGCAGTGCGGATCTCACCGAGCATCGCGACGACGCGGGCCGCGAGCGCGCGTCGCGCGTCGAGATGCTCGAGACCGCCGCGCAGCGCGCGGTCAACGAGTTCGCCGACGAATTCGAGAAGATGGCCGACCTGCGCCGCCGCGCGACCAAGGCGCTCGGCCGCTGCACGCAGAAGGACAACATCCGTTTCGACGGGCTGTCGCGCGTGTCGCACGTGACCGACGCGACCGACTGGCGCGTCGAATACCCGTTCGTCGTGCTGACCCCCGATAGCGAAGCCGAGATCGCCGGCCTCATCAAGGCCTGCTTCGAGCTCGGCCTGACCGTGATCCCGCGCGGCGGTGGCACGGGCTACACGGGCGGCGCGGTGCCGCTCACGCCGTTCTCCGCGGTGATCAACACCGAGAAGCTCGAACAGCTCGGTGCGGTCGAGTTGACCGAGCTGCCGGGTGTCGCGCACAAGGTGCCGACGATCTTCTCCGGCGCGGGCGTCGTCACGCGCCGCGTGACCGAGGCGGCGGAAGCGGCCGGCTACGTGTTCGCGGTCGATCCGACCTCGCTCGACGCATCGTGCATCGGCGGCAACGTCGCGATGAACGCTGGCGGCAAGAAGGCCGTGCTGTGGGGTACCGCGCTCGACAACCTGGCCTGGTGGCGGATGGTCGACCCGGACGGCAACTGGCTCGAAGTCACGCGCCACGAGCACAACCAGGGCAAGATCCACGACATCGCGGTCGCGCGTTTCGAGCTGAAGTGGTTCGACGGCGCCTGCGCGCCGGGCGAGAAGCTGCTGAAGAGCGAGATGCTCGAGATCGAAGGCCGCCGGTTCCGCAAGGAAGGGCTCGGCAAGGACGTGACCGACAAGTTCCTCGCCGGCCTGCCGGGCGTGCAGAAGGAGGGCTGCGACGGGCTCATCACGTCCGCGCGCTGGGTGCTGCACAAGATGCCCGCGCACACGCGCACCGTCTGCCTCGAATTCTTCGGCCAGGCGCGCGAAGCGATCCCGAGCATCGTCGAGATCAAGGATTACCTGTTCGAAACGTCGAAGCAGGGCGGCGCGATCCTCGCGGGCCTCGAGCACCTCGACGAGCGCTACCTGCGCGCGGTCGGCTACGCGACCAAGAGCAAGCGCAATTCATTCCCCAAGATGGTGCTGATCGGCGACATCGTCGGTGACGATGCCGATGCGGTCGCGCACGCCACGTCCGAAGTGATCCGGATGGCGAACGGCAAGAGCGGCGAAGGCTTCGTCGCGGTCAGCGCGGAGGCGCGCAAGCGCTTCTGGCTCGACCGCAGCCGCACGGCCGCGATCGCGAAGCACACGAACGCGTTCAAGATCAACGAAGACGTCGTGATCCCGCTGAACCGGATGGGCGAGTACACCGACGGCATCGAGCGGATCAACATCGAGCTGTCGCTGAAGAACAAGCTGCAGCTCGTCGACGCGCTGGAAGCGTTCTTCCGTGCCGGCAACCTGCCTCTCGGCAAGACCGACGACGCGAACGAGATCCCGAGCGCCGAACTGCTCGAAGACCGGGTCCAGCAGGCGCTGGAACTGCTCAAGCGCGTGCGGGCACGCTGGGAATTCGTGCGCGACCGGCTCGACCAGCCGCTGCGCGAGGCGCAGCACTACCTGGTGCAGCTCGGCTACGAGGCGCTTGCCGAGAAGTTCGCCGATCGCGCGGACGAGCAGCCGGGCGCGACCGTGTTCCACGTCACGCAAGACCGCACGGTGCGCATCTCGTGGAAGCAGGAGATCCGCGCCGAGCTGCGCGCGATCTTCAACGGCGGCGCGTTCAAGCAGATCCTCGACGAGGCGCAGGCGATCCACAAGCAGGTGCTGCGCGGCCGCGTGTTCGTCGCGCTGCACATGCACGCGGGCGACGGCAACGTCCACACCAACCTGCCGGTCAACTCCGACAACTACGAGATGCTGCAGGACGCCCACGCGGCGGTCGCACGCATCATGACGCTCGCGCGTTCGCTCGACGGCGTGATTTCCGGCGAGCACGGCATCGGCATCACGAAGCTCGAGTTCCTGACCGACGACGAGATCGCCGAATTCCGCGCGTACAAGCAGCGCGTCGACCCGAACGGCCGCTTCAACAAGGGCAAGCTGCTCGAAGGCGCCGATCTGCGCAACGCCTATACGCCGAGCTTCGGACTGATGGGGTACGAGTCGCTGATCATGAAGCAGTCCGACATCGGCGCGATCGCCGATTCGGTGAAGGACTGCCTGCGCTGCGGCAAGTGCAAGCCGGTGTGCGCGACGCACGTGCCGCGCGCGAACCTGCTGTACAGCCCGCGCAACAAGATCCTTGCAACCTCGCTGCTGGTCGAGGCGTTCCTGTACGAAGAACAGACGCGCCGCGGCGTGTCGATCAAGCACTGGGACGAGTTCAACGACGTGGCCGACCACTGCACGGTGTGCCACAAGTGCG
Organism: Burkholderia sp. Ac-20392; assembly: GCF_017104585.1. Lineage (NCBI taxonomy): Bacteria > Pseudomonadati > Pseudomonadota > Betaproteobacteria > Burkholderiales > Burkholderiaceae > Burkholderia > Burkholderia sp. Ac-20392. The sequence continues at coordinate 3,197 of NZ_JAAGPB010000140.1, read as the reverse complement.
CGACGCCGTGCCCGGTGAAGATCGACTTCGGCGACGTCACGATGAACATGCGCAACCTGTTGCGCAAGATGGGCAAGAAGAAATTCAACGCCGGCAACGCGGCGGGCATGTTCTTCCTGAACGCGACCAACCCGCAGACGATCAACGTCGCGCGCAGCGTGATGATGGGCGCCGGCTACAAGATGCAGCGCTTCGCGAACGACATGCTGAAGAAGGTCGTGACGAAGCAGACGCAGCACCCGCCGGCGACGGTCGGCAAGCCGCCGGTGGTCGAGCAGGTGATCCACTTCGTCAACAAGAAGATGCCGGGCAACCTGCCGAAGAAGACGGCGCGCGCGCTGCTCGACATCGAGGACAACAAGATCGTGCCGATCATCCGCAACCCGAAGTCGACCACCGTCGATTCGGAAGCGGTGTTCTACTTCCCGGGCTGCGGCTCCGAGCGCCTGTTCTCGCAGGTCGGCCTCGCGACGCAGGCGATGCTGTGGGAAGCCGGCGTGCAGACGGTGTTGCCGCCGGGCTACCTGTGCTGCGGCTATCCGCAGCGCGGCTCGGGCCAGTACGACAAGGCCGAGAAGATCGTCACCGACAACCGCGTGCTGTTCCACCGGGTCGCGAACACGCTGAACTACCTCGATATCAAGACGGTGGTCGTGTCGTGCGGCACCTGCTACGACCAGCTCGCGGGTTACGAATTCGACAAGATCTTCCCGGGCTGCCGGATCATCGACATCCACGAGTTCCTGCTCGAGAAGGGGATGAAGCTCGATGGCGTGACGGGCACGCGATACATGTATCACGACCCGTGCCACACGCCGATCAAGACGATGGACCCGGTGAAGCTCGTCAACGAGCTGATGGGCGCGGAGAAGGACGGCTACAAGATCGAGAAGAACGAGCGCTGCTGCGGTGAATCGGGCACGCTCGCGGTCACGCGCCCGGACATTTCGACGCAGGTCCGCTTCCGCAAGGAAGAGGAGATCCGCAAGGGTGCCGCGAAGCTGCGCAGCATCCCGGTCGTGGCCGGCAACGCGCCGGCGCCGGCCGCCGCGGCCGCGAACGGCCCGGACGTGAAGATCCTGACGAGCTGCCCGTCGTGCCTGCAGGGCCTGTCGCGCTACGGCGAGGACGCGAACCTCGAAGCCGACTACATCGTGGTCGAAATCGCGCGCCAGGTGCTCGGCGAGAACTGGATGGCCGATTATGTCGCACGTGCGAACAATGGCGGGATCGAGCGCGTGCTGGTCTAATGCGGGCATGATGACCGCCCGACCGGGCTAGGGATGTGCGGGCGCCGGCGCAGCAATGCCGGCGCCCGTCCACATGGGAGCGACGATGGAATGCGTGTTTTGCCGTGAAGACGGCGGCGAGGTGCTCTGGCAGGACGATGCGGTGCGTGTCGTCCTCGCGACGGGCGAGCACGAGTATCCGGGCTTCTGCCGGGTGATCTGGGGCTTGCACGTGGCCGAATTCTCCGATCTCGGCGAGCCCGACCGGGCACATCTGATGCGCGTGGTCTACGCGGTCGAGCGGGCCGTGCGCCGCGTGATGCAGCCGAACAAGGTGAATCTCGCGAGCCTCGGCAACATGGTGCCGCACGTGCACTGGCACGTGATCCCGCGCTTTTCCAACGACGCACACTTCCCGCAGCCCGTATGGGCGCCGCGCCAGCGCAGCGTGTCCGAGGCGCTGCTGCGCTCGCGCGCAGCGCAGGCCTCGCTGCTGCACAATGCGGTGCGCGAGGAAATTCAACGCATGACCGATTCGAGGCAGCCATGAGCGGTTTGACTTCCACGACGCCGATTCCGTCCGGCGTCGTCGTGCACGCGGTGTCGCGCGTGCTCGAATTGCAGTACCCGAACGGCGACAGTTTCCGGATTCCGTTCGAGCTGATGCGCGTGTATTCGCCGTCGGCCGAGGTGCGCGGCCACGGGCCCGGCCAGGAGACGCTGCAGACGGGCAAGCGCGAAGTGACGATCACCGCGCTCGAGGGGGTCGGCCACTACGCGCTGCAGCCGACGTTTTCCGATGGCCATTCGACCGGCATCTACTCGTGGGACCTGCTGTACGAACTGGCCACGCAGCAGGACGCGCTATGGCGCGACTATTTCGACAAATTGAAGGCGGCGGGCGTCGAACGCGACGCCCCGATGCAGGCGGCGAGCGCGTCGCACGGCCACTGCCACTGAAATTCGACGGCGCCCGCTCGGCGCCGTCTTGCCATTTACTGAGGATCAACGCGATGAGCAAAACCCACTTCGGCTTCGAAAGCGTCGAGGAAAACGAAAAAGCGAAGAAAGTGGCGGGTGTGTTCCATTCGGTCGCGAGCAACTACGATCTGATGAACGACCTGATGTCGGCGGGCATGCACCGCGCGTGGAAGGCGTTCACGATCGCGCAGGCGAACGTGCGCCCCGGCTTCAAGGTGCTCGACCTCGCAGCCGGCACCGGCGACCTGACCCGGTCGTTCGCGAAGGCGGCCGGGCCGACGGGCGAGGTCTGGCACACGGACATCAACGAATCGATGCTGCGCGTCGGCCGCGACCGGCTGCTCGACAAGGGCATCGTGACGCCGTCGCTGCTGTGCGACGCGGAGAAAATTCCCTTTCCGGACAACTACTTCGATCTGGTCACGGTCGCGTTCGGGCTGCGCAACATGACGCACAAGGATGCCGCGCTGGCCGAGATGCGCCGCGTGACGAAGCCCGGCGGCCGCGTGATGGTGCTGGAATTCTCGAAAGTCTGGGATCCGCTGAAAAAGGCGTACGATCTGTATTCTTTCAAAGTATTACCGTGGCTTGGCGACAAGTTCGCGAAAGATGCTGAAAGTTACCGGTATCTTGCTGAATCTATCCGGATGCACCCCGATCAGGACACGCTGAAGACGATGATGGAACAAGCGGGCCTCGATGCCGTCAAATATTACAATTTGTCAGGTGGCGTGGTAGCTTTACACATGGGAGCCAAGTACTAAGGGGCTCTTTCCATACATTTGTCTTACATCTGGAGAAACTGATGTTCGAATCGCGTTCGTTGTTCAACCGTAGCAAGCCGTCGAAGCCGTGGGCTCGACGGGTCGGCACGCTGCTGATGGTCGGCCTGCTCACGGCCGGCACGTTCGCATCGCTCGACGCCGAAGCCAAGCGCATGGGCGGCGGGCGCAGCATCGGCCGCCAGAACTCCACCGTCACGCAGCA
>NZ_JAAGPB010000139.1:0-18520 GCF_017104585.1 Burkholderia sp. Ac-20392 | reverse complement strand
AGGCTGCGGCGACGAGCGCGGCCAGCGCGAACACGGCGGAGAAGATCGTGGTGAGCTGGCCGGCGGCGGCGATCGAGACGTGCAGGCCGGCGGAAATGGCCGGCAGGATGCCGACGCAGATGTTTTCGGCGACGCCGGCCAGGAACACGGCGGCGGCCAGCAGGTAGATGCGAACGTCCAACGGAACCCCTCCTGTACGCGCGACGCGACAGCGCCGGGCAGGGGGCGGGGCCGCATCGGAACGAATCGACGGATGGGTTTCGAGGCGAGGCTTCGGTTATCCCGGAAAGCAGGACGGTACCGCACGGTCAGGCGGTGCGCAAGTGCGGACTCTTGCGCCCGCGCCTGCGCCGTGCGGTGGCCTCGAAGAAGGGCGGCGAGCCGGGTTACGCGTGTGACGCGTCGGTGCCGGTTGCCACGACGTAAGCCGAAGCCTGCTTCGTGCCGTCCGGCTGCGTTTGCAGATAGACGCCCTGGATTTCCGGCTCGAAACCCGGCAGCGCGTTGATCCCGGCTTCGAGCGCGCGGAAGTAGTCGAGCGCCGGGCCGCCCCACGCCTCGCCGGGCACCACGCAGAAGATGCCGGGCGGATAGGGCAACGCGCCTTCCGTTGCGATCCGGCCTTCGATGCGATCGAGCGTGACGAGCTCGACGTTGTTGCGAATCAGCTCGGCGTTCGCGGCCTGCGGCAGCATCGCCTGCTTCGGGAACTGCGCGCGCCGGAACATCAGCTTCTGCAGATGCTTCATGTCGTGGCTGCGGTAGAAGTCGTGCATCCGCTGGCACAGCTGCCGCAGGCGCATGTTGCCGTACAGCTCCGGATACGCTTCGCACAGCGACGGAATGGCTTCGCGCAGCGGCGTGTCCTGGTCGAGATGGCGTTCGAACTGCGCGAGGTGCGCGACCAGATGCTGCAGCTTGCCGAAGCTCTCCGACGGCGTGAGCAGGAACAGGATCGTGTACAGGTCGGCCTTCTCGGGCACGACACCGTGCTCGCGCAGGTAGCGCGCCAGGATCGGCGCCGGCGCGCCGAACGCCGCGTATTCGTGCGTGTCGCGATCGATGCCGGGCGTCGTCAGCAGCAGCTTGCACGGATCGACGAAATACTGGTTGTCCGCATAGCCTTCGAAGCCGTGCCACGTGTCGGCCGGGTGGAAGCGGAAGAAACGCAGGTCGTCGACGATCTGCTCGGTCGGGTAGTCGGCCCACGGGCGGCCGTCGATGTTCTGGGGAACGAACGGTCGGATCTGGCGGCAGGTCTTCAACAGCAGCTTGCGCGCATCGACGCCGTGCGCCACGCAGTCGCGCCACAGGCGCTTGCCGGCCGGGCCGGCATGCATCTGCGCGTTGACGTCGAGCGCGGCGAACATCGGATAGAACGGGCTCGTCGACGCATGGATCATGTACGCGTTGTTGAAGCGCCGGTGATCGCAGAAGCGCTTCTGGCCTTCGATGTGGCTGTCTTTCTTGTGAATCTGCGACGTCTGCGAGAAGCCGGCCTGCTGCTTGTGCACCGACTGCGTGACGAAGATGCCGGGATCGTCGGGGCCGAGCGTCAGCATCAGCGGCGAGCAGTCCTGCATCATCGGGATGAACTGCTCGTAGCCGACCCACGCCGAGTCGAACAGGATGTAGTCGCACAGATGCCCGATCCGGTCGACGATCTCGCGCGCGTTGTAGATCGTGCCGTCGTAGGTGCCGAGCTGGATCACCGCGAGGCGGAACGGCCGCGGCTGGTCGGCGCGATCCGGCGCGACGTCGCGGATCGCGTCGCGAATGCGCGCTTCGCCGAGCGCCGCGCTGTCGACGCCGCCGATGAGGCCCCACGCATTGCGTGCGGTTTCGAGGTAGACCGGTCGCGCGCCCGACAGCACGAGCGCGCCGAGGTGCACCGACTTGTGGTTGTTGCGGTCGAACAGCACGAGATCGTCGGGGGCGAGCAGCGCGCTCGTGACGACCTTGTTCGACGTCGACGTGCCGTTCAGCACGAAGTACGTCTTGTCCGCGTTGTAGATCCGCGCGGCATTGCGCTGCGCTTCCAGCGCGGGGCCTTCGTGGATCAGGAGATCGCCGAGCCGGACATCGGCGTTGCAGAGGTCGGCGCGAAAGATCGTCTCGCCGAAGAAGTCGAAGAACATCCGGCCGAGCGGGTGGTTCGAGAAGAACTGGCCGCCCTGGTGGCCGGGGCAGTCGAACTCGACGTAGCCGCGCTGCACGTATTCGCGCATCACCTTGAAGAACGGCGGCAGCAGGTTCTCGCTGTAGATGTCGGCGGCGGCGGAGATCTGCCGGCCATAGTAATGGCGTCCGCCGTGGCGGAGCTGGATCACGCCGCTCGCGCTCGGCAGGATCGACGGCGGCACTTCCTGGTCGGGCTCGACCGCGACGAAGAACGGAATCGCGAATCCGGTTCGTTCGACGGTTTTAAGCACCTGTTGCGCCGAATCGATTCCGACGACGATGGCCGCGATATTCGTGAAATCGGTCTGAAATACGTCGACCTGTTCGTGCGTGGTGAGGAAGGCACCAATCAGCGCCGGCTCGACTGCGATTTTCAACAGGCTCACGCGAACTCTCCCGTAAATGTGCGGAAAACGGGAGCCGCATTCGCACCACCGCGTAATCCGCGTAATCCGACACGCGCTGCAGCCGATTGAAACGCTCCCGCGAATGCTGAATGCCGAATGGCGCGCCGCACGAAGCAGCCTTGCGCGGCGCGGCGCAGCCGCCACCGGACAAGGCACGGCGCAGCCGATCGTAGCAACAAAACCGGGCGAATTCAATCGACCGCAATCGGCCGTCGGATTACCGGGCGAGAACGATCGAATAATCGGAAATCGGCGTGTTGCAATGCACATCAAAATGAACCGTTCGTGAAATGCGATTTGAAAACGGCTGGCCGTTTCGCCGAATCGTCTGCTTTTCATCAAATGGCATCTATGGCATAGTCGGCTCCGAATTGGATGGCGAATCAAACCGGATTTGCGAGCGTCTCACGCCGCCGCCCGTGGCCTGCTGTCCGCGTGCTCGTGAGACGCATTACCCCAACGAAGCATCGGAACAACGAGGGCAACAATATGAATACCTCCGTCGGTGGCATTCGTCGTCTCGGCATGCGCGCGCTTCTGGTCGACGACGAGATCACGCAGGAAACCGCGACCGGGCGTGCGGTCCGCACGCTGAGCGCGGAACTCGTGCAGCGCGACATCGACGTGCTCACGGCAACCTCGGCCGACGATGCGATCATGCTGATCCGTTCCGATCCGTCGATCCAGTGCGTGCTGCTCGACTGGGATCTCGGCGTGGACGGCCACGGGCCGTCCGAGGCCGTGGTCGACGCGATCCGGCATCGCAACGGCAACGTGCCGATCTTCCTGCTGGCCGACCGCAGCGTCGCGTCGACGGTGCCGTCCGCGGTGATGGGGCAGGTGGACGATTTCGTGTGGCTGCTCGAAGATACGGCCGACTTCATCGGCGGGCGCATCCACGCGGCGATCGAACGCTATCGCGCCACCGTGCTGCCGCCGATGTTCGGCGCGCTCGCGAAGTTCTCGCGCGTCTACGAATACTCATGGCATACGCCCGGCCACACGGGCGGCACGGGCTTCCTGAAATCGCCGGTCGGCCGCGCGTTCTTCGAATACTTCGGCGAAGCGCTGTTCCGTTCCGACCTGTCGATCTCGGTCGGCGAGCTCGGCTCGCTGCTCGACCACTCGGGCCCGATCGGCGAAAGCGAGCGCTATGCGGCACGCGTGTTCGGCGCGCATCGCACGTATCACGTGACGAACGGCTCGTCGACGTCGAACCGCATCATCCTGATGGCGAGCGTGAGCCGCGACCAGATCGCGCTGTGCGACCGCAACTGCCACAAGTCGGCCGAGCATGCGATGACGATGTCGGGCGCGATTCCGACCTACCTCGTGCCGACGCGCAACCGCTACGGGATCATCGGGCCGATCGCGTCGGAGCGCCTCACGCAGGCGGCGATCCGCGAGGCGATCACGTCGAACCCGCTCACGGCCGGGCTCGCCGACCGCCAGCCGAAGCATGCGATCGTCACCAACTCGACGTACGACGGCCTGTGCTACAACGTCGCGCGCGTCGAGGAACTGCTCGGCGCGAGCGTCGACCGGCTGCATTTCGATGAAGCCTGGTACGGCTACGCACGTTTCAACCCGATCTACCGCGATCGCCACGCGATGCACGGCGACCCGCGCGACCATCATGCGGATCGCCCGACGGTGTTCGCGACGCAGTCGACGCACAAGCTGCTGACCGCGCTGTCGCAGGCGTCGTACATCCACGTGCGCGACGGCCGCAACCCGATTCCGCATGGCCAGTTCAACGAAACATTCATGATGCACGCGTCGACGTCGCCGAACTACGCGATCATCGCGTCGAACGACGTCGCGGCCGCGATGATGGACGGCCCCGGCGGCGCGGCACTCACGCACGAGTCGATCGAGGAGGCTGTCGCATTCCGGCAGATGATCGCGCGGATGAACAGCGAGTTCGGCGCGAAAGGCGACTGGTTCTTCGAATGCTGGCAGCCCGACACCGTGCTCGAGACGCGCACCGGCCGCACGCTGCCGTTCCACGATGCGCCGCCCGAGCTGCTCGCGAGCGACCCGTCGTGCTGGGTGCTGCGCCCCGGCGCGCAATGGCACGGCTTCGGCAATATCGAAGACGGCTACTGCATGCTCGATCCGATCAAGGTGTCGATCGTCACGCCGGGCGTCGCGCCGGCCGGCGGGCTGATGCCGGTCGGCATTCCGGCGAGCGTCGTGACCGCGTATCTCGATGCGCGCGGGATCGTCGTCGAGAAAACCACCGACTTCACGATCCTGTTCCTGTTCTCGATCGGCATCACGAAGGGCAAGTGGGGCTCGCTCGTCAGCGCGCTGTGCGACTTCAAGCGCGACTACGACGCGAACCTGCCGCTCGACATGGCGATTCCGTCACTCGTGAAGGAGCACGGCTCGCGCTATGCGGGCATGGGGCTGAAGGACCTGGCCGACACGATGTTCGCGGCGATGGAGCAGCTCGGTACGACGCGGCTGATGTCGGAAGCCTTTTCGATCCTGCCGAAGCCGGACATGAGCCCGGTGCGGGCGTACGAGCATCTGGTGCAGGGCCGGGTCGAGCAGGTCACGCTCGAGGAGCTGGCCGGGCGCACGGTCGCCACCGGCGTCGTGCCGTACCCGCCGGGCATTCCGCTGCTGATGCCGGGCGAGAACGCGGGGCCGGCGGGCGGCCCGGTGCTCGGCTACCTGAAGGCGCTCGAAGCGTACGACCGGCGCTTCCCGGGCTTCGCGCACGACACGCACGGCGTGGAAGTCGAGGACGGCACGTACCGCGTGTATTGCCTGACGGCCTGAACGAGCGACCGGCCGCGCGGCGGCCTCACATCGAAGGATCGACATCATGGAAAACGCAGCGCGCATGTCCGACGCGGCCCCCGCGGCCGCGCCGAAGAACCGGATGAACGTCTGGCAGCTCACCATCCTCACGGCGGTCAACATGATGGGCTCCGGCATCATCCTGCTGCCGTCGAAACTCGCGCAGGTCGGCACGATCTCGCTGCTGTCGTGGATCGTCACGGCCGGCGGCTCGCTCGCACTGGCCTACGCGTTCGCACGCTGCGGGATGCTGAGTCGCAAGCCGGGCGGGATGGGCGGCTACGCGGAATACGCGTTCGGCAAGGCCGGCAACTACATGGCGAACTACACGTACGGGCTGTCGCTGGTGATCGCCAACGTCGCGATCGGCGTCACGGCCGTTGGCTACGGCACCGTGCTGTTCGACGCGACGCTGTCGCCGCTGCAGACCGGCCTGTGGACGATCTTCCTGCTCGTGCTGACGACGGTCGCGAACTTCGGCGGCTCGCGCATCACCGGCCGGATCGGCGCGGTGACGGTGTGGGGCGTGATCATTCCGGTCGTCGTCGTGTCGCTGATCGGCTGGTTCTGGTTCAGCGGCGCGACCTGGGGCGCCGCGTGGAACCCGAACCACATCCCGTTCGGGCCGGCCGTGGGCAGCTCGATCGCGGTGACGCTGTGGGCGTTCCTCGGGCTCGAATCGGCGTGCGCGAACTCGGACGCCGTCGAGAATCCGGAGCGCAACGTGCCGATCGCCGTGCTTGGCGGCACGATCGCGTCGGCGATCTTCTACATCGTGTCGACCAACGTGATCGCGGGGGTCGTGCCCAACGCGATCCTTGCGAAGTCGAACGCGCCGTTCGGCATCGCGTTCGCGACGATGTTCACGCCGACGGTCGGCACGATCGTCACCGCGCTGATGGTGATCGCGTGCATCGGCTCGCTGCTCGGCTGGCAGTTCACGGTCGCGCAGGTGTTCAAGAGTTCGGCGGACGTCGGCTACTTCCTGCCGGTGTTCGCCCGTGCGACGCGCACCGGCACGCCGATCGTCGGGATGGTGATCCTGCTGGTCGCGCAGGTCGCGCTGGCGCTGATGACGATCAGCCCGGAACTGAGCAGCCAGTTCCAGAAGATCGTCGATCTCGCGGTCGTCACGAACCTCGTACCGTACGTGATGTCGATGGCCGCACTGATCACGATCCAGAAGGTTGCGAAGGTGCCGCCGGCGAAGGCGCTGCTGACCAACGCGATCGCGATGGTGGCCACCGCGTACAGCTTCTATGCGCTGTTCAGCTCGGGCGAGCAGGCGCTGATGCTCGGCGGCCTGTGCGTGTTCCTCGGCTGGACGCTGTTCGGCTTCGTCAGCGCGCGCTTCTACCAGATGGAAGTCGACGCCCATGTGAAGGAGCCGGGGAAGTCGCTGCAGGCGTGACCGGGGCGGCGGTCGCGGCCGTCATCGGGCAGGGCGGGCCAGCAGTGGCGGGAGGTCCTGCTTCAGCAGGTCGACGACGGCCTGCACGCGCGGCGGCAGCGGCCGCTGTGCGTGCACGAGCACGTTGAGCGCGAAGTCGGGAATCATGTACCGCGGCAGGAGCTCGACGAGCGTGCCGGCCGCGAGCGCCTCGGCGCAGGCCGGCCGCTGGACCACGCCGATGCCGCCGCCGGCCACGATCGTGTCGAACATCGGGCGCCAGTGGCTCGTCGTCATGATCGTGCGGATGCGTGCGTATTCGAGCGTGTCGCCGTCGCGCTGCAGCGGCAGGCGATCGCTGGCGAACACACCTTTCACGCGGATGAACGGATGGTTCGCGAGATCGGCCGCCGTGTCGATCGGGCCATGCCGCTCGAGATACGACGGCGCGGCGACGAGCCGGCGGCCGACCGCGCCGACTGGATGCGCGACGAACCCGCCGTCGCCGAGCTGTCCGACTCGGATCGAGATGTCGACGCCTTCCGTGACCGGATCGACGATGTCGTCGTTCAGGATCAGATCGATGTGCAGGTTCGGATACGCGGTGCGGACATGCATCAGCACGCCGGGCAGCACGACCTCGCCGACGCATTGCGGCGCCGCGAGCCGGATCGTGCCGTCGAGCGCGTTTTCCCTCTTCGACACCGATGCGACCGCGTCGTCGGCTGCTTCGAGCAGTGCCTTGCTGCGTTCGTAGAAGATCCGGCCTTCTTCCGTGCACGCGAGGGTGCGCGCGCTGCGCAACAGGAGCCGGGTGCCGAGATGCTTCTCGAGTCGCTCGATGCGCTCGCTGACGGCCGGCTGGCCCATGTCGAGATCCCGCGCCGCGCCGGACATCGTGCCGCGCTCGACGACCCTGACGTAGATGCGCATCGTCGCCAGCAAATCCATGAAGTCGCGCCCCCTGTCCTGTTCCGGTTGATGCCGATCGACGGATGGTATCAAAGCAGGGCTGCCCGAAGGTGCACGGCGAACCGATACTGACCATCGGTTGGCGAAGCCGCGTGTGTTCGCCAGTGCGATCGACGACAATCGGCTTCCGCGCGATCGAATGGAGACGATGACATGACGCAACAGGATGAAGCGGTGCGCACGCGCTGCGTCGCATGGCAGATCGTGCAGACGTGGCAGGCGGCCGAATGGTGCAGGCTCGTCGAGTCGCGAACGGGAATCGACTTGTCCGGTTCGGTGTCGGGGGCGATCGACGGCTCGCCGTTTCGCATCGATTACGCGATCGCATGCGGCGCCGACTGGCTCACGCGCTCGGCACGCATCACGCAGTGCGTTGGTATGCAGCCGCCGCGGCAGTGGGATATCAGCGGCGACGCAGGGCGGTGGACGATCGATGGCGTCGACGTACCGGTGCTCGCGGGCGCGACCGACCTCGATCTCGGTTTCAGCCCGTCGACGAATACGCTGCCGATCCGGCGGCTCGCGCTGGCCGTCGGCGAGGCGGCCGTGATCCATACCGCGTGGCTGCGCTTCCCGGATTTCGAGTTCGTGCGCGGCGAGCAGCGCTATACGCGTACGGCGGAGCGCGTGTACCGCTACGAAAGCGGCACGTATGCGGCCGATATCGCGGTCGACGAAGCGGGCCTGGTCACCGACTACGACGAATGGCGGCGCATCGGCGCGGCACCCGCGCGCTGATTCACGCGTATCGCGCCGTGCTTCGGTAGCGGCGGCGCGTCAGCGTGCGCTCGCGACCGACAGCTTGCCCGGAATCAGCTTCAGCGTGCTGAACGTATCGGCGATGGTCTGCTGATACGCGAGCGTCGCGTCGCCGATCGGCTGCACGCCGTAACCGGCGCGCTTGAGCGCGACTTCGAGCGTCGGCGCGTCGAGGCCGACGAGCGGCGACAGTTGCGTGGCGACGTCGCTCACATGGTCGCGCGCCCAGCGATCGACCGCGTCGACTTCGTCGAGCAGCGCGCGCAGCACCTGCGGGTGAGCGGCCGCGTATTTGCGCGCCGCGAGGTAGTACTGCGTATTGCGCACGAGCCCTTCGCCGTTCGCGATCACGCGCGCGCCGATCTGCCGCTCGGCGGCGGCCAGGTACGGATCCCAGATCACCCACGCATCGACATTGCGCTGCACGAACGCGGCGCGCGCGTCGGCGGGCGTCAGGTAGATCGGCTGGATGTCGGCATACGTGAGGCCCGCATGTTCGAGCGCCTTCACGAGCAGGAAGTGGACGTTCGAACCCTTGTTGAACGCGACCTTCTTGCCGCGCAGCTGCGCGACGTTGCGGATCGGCGAATCGGGCAGCACGACGATCGCCTCGCCCTGCGGCGCGGGCGGCTCGTTGCCGATGTAGACGAAATCGACGCCGCCCGCCTGCGCGAAGATCGGCGGCGTCTCGCCGACCGTGCCGACGTCGATCGCGCCGGCGTTCAGGCCCTCGAGCAATTGCGGGCCGGCCGGAAATTCGAGCCATTGCACGGTGACGCCCTGGCTCGCGAGCCGCTTCTCCAGCGTGCCGCGGGCCTTGAGCACGACGAAGTTGCCGTATTTCTGGAAACCGACGCGCAGTCGCGTGCCGCTGTCCTGCGCGTGTGCAGGCAGGCCCGCGAGCGGGCCGAGCGCGAGCCCGGCCAGCCCGGCGGCCGCGCCTTGCAGCCACTGGCGGCGATGCGGGTTCGCCGGTGTCGGTTCAACGTCTGCGTGCGGTGTGTCGTTCATCGAGGCGTCCTGCGTGCGGGTTCACGGGCCGCGCGGAAAGCCGTCGCGGTCGGCGCAGGGCGGGGCCCGATGCGGGCGATGCGCGCCACGGGCCGGCCCGCGCCGGATTCAGGACGATACGGCCGCGTGGGCCGGCGGCCAACCAACGAATCCGCATATGCAAATCAGCGAGCAGGCTCGGTGGTGTTGGTCGGGCCGGTGATCAGCGGAAGAATCTGCCGGAACCCGCCGGAACCAGCCGGAGCACGTCAGGGCACGTCAGAGCACGCCGACACGCCGACACGCCGACACGCCGACACGCCGACACGCCGACACGCCAGCACGACAGCACGACAGCACACCTGGCCGCGTCGGCGAAATCGCGACTTGGCACGCGTCGCCGCCCGGCATTCGACGAGCGGCTACCGCGATCCTCAATCGGAGCCGGCCGGGCTTTCCTCGATCGAATCGACGCGATCCGGATAGAACGCGAGGTGCCCGCGGATCGCATCGACGGCCGGATACGGCACCTCGTAGGTCCAGACGGCATTGACCGCGCGTTCGCCGCCGGCCGGAATCGAGTAGTAGGCGGCGTCGCCCTTGTACGGGCAGTACGTCGCGTGGTCGGTGCGTTGCAGCAGCGTCAGGTCGGTGTCTTCGCGCGGGATGTAGAGCACGGCCGGGTAAGCGGCTTCGCGCAGCGCCAGCGCGCGGCGCGTATCCGCGACGACCTTGCCGGCCGCCTTCACCACGACGCGCCGCGGGTGCGGTTCGACCGTGATCGGGTGATCGGGGCCCGGCGTCTTCACGGGGCGAGCGGACGTATCGGAGCTGACAGGCATCGTGTGTCCTCCTGGAATCGGCGGCGCGGCGGCGCCGGGCGGATCCCGGTGCGTCCATGCCGACGTTGGCCAGCCGATACGATGCGCCATTTCGGGCGAGTCTGCAGGGGGCCGGAAGACGGCGGCGCGAGACGGCCGCCCGGCGCTCGCGTGGACGTTTTCATGCACGGGCAGCGGGATGCATCCACGACGATAAGCAACGCGAAATTAATTGGTAAGCGATCGGCGGGCGGCGCGCGAAGATCGGCCGTCGTCATTTGCATGACAGCCCTCTCTCCTGTCTCCGCCACCATGAAGAACGCTTTCGTTTCGTCAGCTGCGCGTCGTGCGCGTAGCGCACCCCGTGCCGCTGCCGCCCTGCGCTGCATTGCGGCGTCGCTGCTGCTTGCCGGCGCGGCCACGCACGCGCTGGCCGCGCCGTCCGGCAAGACGCTCGTGTATTGCACCGAAGGCAGCCCGGCCGGCTTCGATCCGGGCCAGCACACGACGAGCACCGATTTCGACGCGAGCACGTACCCGATCTACAACGGGCTCGTGCAGTTCAAGCGCGGCACGCTCGATCTCGAGCCGGCGCTCGCGACGAGCTGGGATGTGTCGCCCGACCAGCGCACGATCACGTTCCACCTGCGGCGCGACGTGAAATTCCAGACCACCGCGTGGTTCAAGCCGACGCGGCCGTTCCAGGCCGACGACGTCGTCTTCACGTTCCGCCGGATGCTCGATCCCGACGATCCGTTCCGCAAGGCCTATCCGGTCAGCTTCCCGTATTTCAGCGACCTCGGCTTCGACCGCAACGTCGAGCGCATCGACAAGGTCGACGACTACACGGTGCGCTTCGTGCTGAAGACGCCCGACGTCGTGTTCGTGCGCAATCTCGCGATGGCGTTCGCGTCGATCCTGTCGGCCGAGTATGCGTCGCAGCTCGCGGCGCGCCATCGCGAGGCCGACATCAACCAGTTCCCGGTCGGCACGGGGCCGTTCCTGTTGCGCACGTACCAGAAGGACGCGCTGATCCGCTACGACGCGAATCCCGACTACTGGAAGCCGGACGACGTGAAGCTTTCCCGCCTCGTGTTCGCGATCACGCCCGATCCGGCGGCGCGCCTGCAGAAGCTGGTGGCCGGCGAGTGCCAGGTATCGGCGTTCCCGAGACCGGCGGACCTCGACACGGTGCGGCGCGACCCGAAGCTGACGCTGTTCTCGGGGATGGGCTTCAACGTCGGCTTCGTCGCGTACAACACGCAGCATGCGCCGCTCGATCGCGTCGACGTGCGGCGCGCGCTCGACATCGCGATCGACAAGTCGGCGATCGTGAAGACCGTGTTCAACGGCGACGCGAAGATCGCGACGAACCCGATGCCGCCCGCGCAATGGTCTTATAACCCGCGCCTGAAGGATGCGCCGCGCGACCCGGCGGCCGCGAAGGCGCTGCTCGCGCAGGCCGGGTTCCCGAACGGCTTCGACCTGACGCTGTGGGCGATGCCCGTGCAGCGTCCGTACAACCCGAATGCGCAGTTGATGGCGCAACTGATCCAGCAGGACTGGGCGAGGATCGGCGTGCGCGCGAAGATCGTCAGCTACGAATGGGGCGAATACAACCGCCGCGCGAAGCACGACGGGCAGCACGACGCGATCCTGTACGGCTGGTCGGGCGACAACGGCGACCCCGACAACTGGCTCGGCACGCTGCTCGGCTGCGACGCGGTGCACGGCAGCAATCTCGCGAAGTGGTGCAACCAGGATTTCGAGAAGCTGGTGGACGCGGCGCGCTCCAATGGGGACGTCGCGAAGCGCACGGCGCTGTACGAACAGGCGCAGGTCGTGTTCAAGGACCAGGTGCCGTTCACGCCGATCGCGACGTCGATCGTGTCGCTGCCCGTGTCCAAGCGCGTGCACGGGCTGACGTTCTCGCCGCTGGGCGGGCATCGTTTCGACGGGGTCTGGCTGGATTGACGGGGGAGCCGCGCGGGCGGTGCTTTGGTCCGCGCGGTGTGACGGCACGAAGGGCCGGCGCGATGCAGTACGCGCCGGCT
Source organism: Burkholderia sp. Ac-20392 (assembly GCF_017104585.1). Taxonomy (NCBI): domain Bacteria; kingdom Pseudomonadati; phylum Pseudomonadota; class Betaproteobacteria; order Burkholderiales; family Burkholderiaceae; genus Burkholderia; species Burkholderia sp. Ac-20392. The sequence goes on along the minus strand of NZ_JAAGPB010000139.1, from coordinate 6,135 downwards.
GCCGTCAGGTCTGGTCGGTTCAGTTGAGCGCGACCGCTGCCGCCGCTTCGACCGGCGAGCCTTCGAGCGCGACCGACGGCCGGCCGTCGGGGCCGACCGGCACGTCGCCGATGAGCGTCGTGCGATACAGCTGGCGATCGAAGTCGAGATCGAAGATGTCGACGGGCGCGAGGTGGGCGGTCGCGCGGTTGTCCCAGAACGCGATGCTGCGCGGTTCCCACTTGAAGCGGATCGTGAATTCCGGCCGCGTCACGTGTTCCCACAGCAGTTCGAGCAGTGCCTGGCTCTCGCGCGGCGTTAGCCCGACGATCGATTTCAGGAAGCTCGGGCTCACGTACAGCGCGCGTTCACCGGTCTCCGGATGCACGCGCACGAGCGGATGCTCGGTGACGAGCGGGCGGCGTTCGACCGCCTCGTCGAACGCGCCGGTCGCGCGCGCACCGGCCGGCGGCGTGAAGCGATGAAGGCCGCGCAGCCCGTCGACGAAGCCGCGCAGCGGCGCGGACAGCGTTTCGTACGCCCGCACGAGGTTCGTCCAGTGCGTGTCGCCGCCGTACGGCGGGATCGTGACGCCGCGCAGGATCGACGCCCACGGCGGGTTCACGGCGGCCGTCACGTCGGTGTGCCAGCCGGTCCACGGGCGGCGCACCGGTTCGCCTTCGAAGCGCGTTGCCTTGCGGTGCTTCGCGATCGAGTAGACGGCCGGATGCCCGTCGACGTGCCCGAACACCGGGTGGCCGACCGTCGGCTCGCCGAACTGCGCGGAGAACGCGACGTGCTGCTCGTGCGTGAGGAATTGTTCGCGGAAGAAGATGACGCGCCATTTCAGCAGCGCGGCGCGGATCGCCGAGATCTGCGGTGTGGTCAACGGTTGCGTGAGGTCGACGCCGCGAATTTCCGCGCCGATATGGGCGGACAGCGGGATCACGTCGACCGGCTGGGCGGCGGGTTCGAGTAGGGCGCTCATGCGACGCTCCTGGCGGAAGTGGATGGGGCGGAGGGCCGACATCGTTGCGAGCGCGCGCGTCGGTCCGGTGGCGGGAAGTGCATGGTCGGTGTCCGGTAGCGGAAAGCAGGGCAGGCGCGGCGGCGCGCACGGAGCGCCGCCGCCGCGAGACGCGGGCGTTATTGCAGCGTCGCGCCCGGCCCCTTCAGCACGACGCTCTGGCGGCCGTCGATGCCGACCGGCACGTCGCCGTGCACGGTCGCGCGGCGCACGACGCGGCGCGCATCGCCGTAGTCGTTGATCGCATAGTGCTGCGTCGCGCGGTTGTCCCAGATCGCGACGTCGCCTTCCTGCCAGTTCCAGCGCACGGTGTTCTCGAGGCGCGTCACGTGTTCGTGGAACACCTGCAGCAGGTGTGCGGAATCCTGCGCCGACAGCCCCTTGAGCCGCTGCACGAAATGCCCGAGCACGAGCGTGCGTTCGCCGGTTTGCGGATGGACGCGCACCACCGGGTGCTCGGTTTCGTAGACGGTCGACGTGAACACTTCGCGGTAGCGCTTCAGTTGCGTATCGTCGGCATGCACGTGCGTCGACGCGTAGTCGTATGCGTTGGTATGCAGCGCCCACAGCGTGTCGGCGAGCGCGCGCAGCGGGTCGGGCAGGTTCGTGTACGCGGCGGCCGTGTTGGCCCACACGGTGTCGCCGCCGAACGGCGGAATCACCACCGCGCGCAGGATCGAGATCTTCGGGTACGCATCGACGAAGGTCACGTCGGTGTGCCACGAATTGGCGCGCGCGCCGTGCGCGGAATCGAGTTCGAGCAGGTGCGCGCTGCCGTCGACGGACGGCACGGTCGGGTGCGCGACGGTGGTGCCGAAGCGACGTGCGAACGCTTCCTGCGCGGTGTCGTCGAGATGATGCTGGCCACGGAAGAACAGCACCTTGTGGCGCAGCAGCGCGGCCTGGATCGCGTCGAACGTCGCGTCGTCGAGCGTGCCCGACAGCCGCACGCCGGCGATCTCGGCGCCGATCCGGCCGGCGACCTGGCGAAGCTGGAGCGGGGCGGCGGCCGTGCGCGGCGCGGCGTGCGAAGCATGCGAAGACGGGTGAGCGGCGTGCTGGACTTCGGACATCGGGAGTCTCCTGGAGTCGGGTCGGTCGAGTCTCCATTCAAGCAGGGACCGCGCGCAACCGGAACCGATGAATCGTCACAACCTTAGCGTGTGCGCAGCGATGATCGATATGCGTCGTCATGCTGAGCGATTCGGCGTGTCGTGCGTGCTACCAGGCCAGCCGCCATTCGCCGATCCGGTGCGGGCGCGGCGTGTCGATGCGCTGGCCGCCCGGGCGATCGTCGCCCGGTGGTTCGCTGTGGTAGAAATCGGCGAGCACGGTGTCGCGCAACCGCGCGAATTCCGGCGAATCGCGCCGGCGCGGGCGGGGCAGCGCGACATCGACGATGCGTTCGATGCGGCCCGGGCGCGGCGCCATCGTCACGACGCGGTCGCCGAGATACACGGCTTCGTCGACGTCGTGCGTGACGAGGATCATCGTGATGCGCTCCTGTTCCCAGATGCGCAGCAGCTCGTTCTGCATCCGCGCACGCGTCTGCGCGTCGAGCGCGCCGAACGGCTCGTCGAGCAGCAGCACGCGCGGGCGGTTCACGAGGCCGCGCGCGATCGCGACGCGCTGCGCCATCCCGCCCGACAGCTGGTTCGGATACGCGTGCTCGAAGCCGTTCAGCCCGACGAGCGCGATGTGATCGGCGACCGCGCGCCGCTTCGCGGCCGCGTCGAGCGGGGCGTTGCGCAGCGCGGCCTCGATGTTCTGCGCGACGGTCAGCCACGGGAACAGCCGGTGATCCTGGAACACGATCCCGCGCTGCAGCGACGTGTCGCGCACGCGCTCGGCGCCGGCCCGGATCTCGCCCGCGTAGTCGGCGTCGAGCCCGGCGATCAGCCGCAGCAGCGTCGACTTGCCGCAACCGCTTGCACCGACGATCGTGACGAATTCGCCGGCGCGCACGTGCAGCGACACGTCGTCGAGTACGGCGAGCGTGGCGCCGCGTTGCGCGTAGTGCTTGCTCACGTGGAGGATGTCGAGCGAATCGGAGGCGAGGGTCGTCATGGCGGTGCGAGGAAGTGTGTGGCGAGGAAGGAAGAGGCGATCAGCGCGTCAGGTCGCCGCGCCGGGCCAGCACCTTGCGCTCGATCGCACGCGCGATCGCGTTCAGCGCCCAGCCCGTTATGCCGACGACGATGATCCCGAACAGCACGAGATCCATCCGGAACTGCTCGCTGCCGTCGATCAGCGTGTTGCCGATCCCGCTGCCGGCGACCAGCAGGTATTCGGCGCCGAGCGTCGCGAGCCACGAATAGATCAGGCCGAGATACAGCCCGGTGAAGATCGACGGCAGCGCGGCCGGCAGGATCACGTAGCGCACGAGCTGGAGCCGCGAGTAGCGCAGCGCGCGGGCGACGTCGACATACGCGCGCGGCACCGCATGAATGCCGTCGCAGGTGTGCGCGGCGACGGGCAGCAGCGCGGCGAGCGACAGCGCGCTCACGTGCTCTTCGCGCGACAGGCCCGAGCCGTTTTCGAGCACGAGGTCGGGCATTGCGATGCCGTTCTTCTGCAGGAACGCCTGGATCACGCGGCTCGACTGCTCGGGCGTCGCGGGCGGCTTGCCGCTGACCGCGCCGATCGTCAGGAACAGGTTGCGCGCCATCACGTTGTTGCTGAACTTGTTGATGTCGTAGACGATGCTGCCGAGCACCGGGCTGTGATGCACGGCGAGGGGCCGCGCGGTGGTCGGCACCTTGCCTTCGCTCACCGGCCCCGCGATCGTGCCGCCGTCCTGCTGCCACAGCGCGAGGAAGCCGCGTGCGAAGAACGTCGTGTGATCGAGGATCGCGAGGTTGGTCGTGTGCGCGCCGCAGCGCAGCGGGTAGTCGCCCGCGAACGATGCGGTCATGATCCCGCTGCCGGCCGTCAGCGTCGGACGCGCGGCCGCGGCGGCCGCGCTGCACGAGCCCGAGCCTTCGACCAGCTGGTTGTCGATCGACAGGTCCGCGAGCGGCGGCAGCACGTCGACGGCCACCTTGCCGTCGTCGCCCGGCGTGACGGTGAACGACACGGCCTTGAACGCGTACAGCAGCGGATCGGGGCCGACGTTGTACGGCGCGCTCGCGTCGTCGTCGAACGAAGGGAGATCGCGTGTCGAGGTCGCGAAGTAGCTCTTGTCGAGCACGAGGCCGCCGGCCACGCGCTTGACGCCGGCCTTGCGGAGCTTGTCGACGAGGTCGATCAGCTCTTCGGGCACGAGCTTCGGATCGCCGGTACCCTTGATGTACAGGTTGCCCTGCAGCGTGCCGTCGGGGTCGATCGTGCCGTCCGTGTAGGCGGTCGTGCGCCAGCGGTAGTCGGGGCCGAGGATCGACAGGCCCGAGAAGGTCGTCACGAGCTTCATCGTCGACGCGGGCATCATCGGCCGGCTCGCATTCCACGCGATCAGCGGTTCCGGATCGCCGACGCGCTCGACGACGACGCTCATCGCCGACGCCGGCACCTTCGCGCGCTGCAGCGCGACGAGTACGGACGCCGGCAGGCCGGCCGCGCGTGCGGCGGGCGACACGACGGTGGTCTTGCGCGCTTCCTTGTGGGATTTCTTGCGGGCCTGCGCGGACGGTGCGAAGGCGAGGGCGGTGCAGGTGGCGACGATGGCGGCCGCCCGCAGGCAGACGCGGGCGCGGGGGGCGAACCGGGTGGAAAGATCGGAAATCGGCATGAGCGAATACGGGAGAAGCACGACGTTCGGGCAGGGCGCGCGCGGCGCCAAAGCGCACATTGTAGAGACAAGTCCGGACAGCCCCCTTGCAATCCGCCTTTCTGTTGCATTGCATGGTGCCGCGCGCCCGGTTCGCGGCGCTACAATGGTCGGCGTGTTTGACTCGCCCCATGGATGCCTGTCCCGATGCGGATTCTGCTTGTCGAAGATGATCGAATGATTGCCGAAGGCGTGCGCAAGGCGCTGCGCTCGGACGGCTTTGCGGTCGACTGGGTGCAGGACGGCGACGCCGCGCTGACGGCGCTCGGCGGCGAGACGTACGACCTGCTGCTGCTCGACCTCGGCCTGCCGAAGCGCGACGGCATCGACGTGCTGCGCACGCTGCGCGCACGCGGGCTGGCGCTGCCGGTGCTGATCGTCACTGCGCGCGACGCGGTGGCCGATCGCGTGAAGGGGCTCGACGCGGGCGCCGACGACTACCTCGTCAAACCGTTCGACCTCGACGAACTCGGTGCGCGGATGCGTGCGCTGATCCGCCGCCAGGCCGGACGCAGCGAATCGCTGATCCGCCACGGCGCGCTGACACTCGACCCCGCTTCGCACCAGGTGACGCTCGACGGCGTGCCCGTCGCGCTGTCCGCGCGCGAGTTCGCGCTGCTCGAGGCGCTGCTCGCGCGGCCCGGCGCGGTGCTGTCGAAAAGCCAGCTCGAGGAAAAGATGTACGGCTGGGGCGAGGAGATCGGCAGCAACACGGTCGAGGTCTACATCCACGCGCTGCGCAAGAAGCTCGGCTCGGACCTGATCCGCAACGTGCGCGGGCTCGGCTACATGGTCGTCAAGGAAAGCTGACGCGTGAGGTCGATTCGTCATCAATTGCTGATCTGGCTGCTCGCGATCGTCGTCGCGGGCGTGGGTATCGCGGGCTGGCTCATCTACCGGCAGGCACTTGCCGAAGCGAACGAACTGTTCGACTACCAGTTGCAGGAAATCGCGGCGGCCTTGCCGTCCGAGCCGTTCTCGCAGGTGTTCGGCTCGCGCACCAACGGCGACGAAGGCATCGTGATCCAGATCTGGAACCGCAACGGCGTGCTGATGTACTTCTCGCATCCGCGTGCGCCGATCGCGCCGCGTGCGGAGCTCGGCTTCTCGACCGAACGCACCGATCGCGGCGAATGGCGCGTGTACGGCGCGATCGTCGGCGACAACGTCGTGCAGCTCGCGCAGCCGCTGTCGGTGCGCAACCGGCTCGCGGCGAACGTCGCGCTGCGCACGCTGTGGCCGCTGATCGTGCTGCTGCCGTTCCTCGGCGCGGCCGTGTGGGTGATCGTCGGGCGCGGGCTCGCGCCGCTCGGCCGCGTGACGCGCGCGGTCGAGGCGCGCCGGCCGGAAGCGCTCGATCCGC
>NZ_JAAGPB010000138.1:0-18437 GCF_017104585.1 Burkholderia sp. Ac-20392 | reverse complement strand
CCGCGGCTCAGGCCGACCGCGAGTTTCGCGGCACCGGTGCCCAGCACGAGCAGCACGATTGCACGTGCGGCCATGCGCGACGCGCGCATCTCGCCGGGCGCCCACAGCCAGCCCTGCGCGCGCATCCCGTCGACGACTTCCTGCGCATACCCGACGAGCCGCTCGCGAAACACGTCGTAGCGTACGGTGCCGGACGGCTGCTCCTTGAGCCACACGCAGTGGTCGTCATGCCGGCCTGCGCGGTCCAGATCAGCGATCTGCACGTAGCCGCCCTGTCCGGGGACCGTCCACAGGTCGACCGCGCCCGCATGCGCGAGCGACATCGTCACGACCTGTGCGACCCGTGCCTCGCCGCCGGTGAGATAGGCGACTTCGTCGGTGCTCAGGTCGTCCGACACCTTGCGCGTGCGCGCGCCCCAGCGGCGCCGCCGGAACTCGATCGCCTGCAGCGCGATGATCAGCAACAACGCGACCACGCACGCCGGCACGTAGAACGCGAGAAACTGCGGCCCCGCGTAGTTCAGCACGTTGAAGTCCTGCGCCGACGCGCAGGTCGCGGCGACGCTCGCGGCGGCGGCCGGCCAGACGAGCTTCGGCAGCCGGTCGCGCCAGGTCCTGCCCGCCGGCGGGGCGGCCGGCGAATCCGCGCGCACTGCCCCGTTCACGGCCGACACGTCCAGTTGCTTCGATCCGGGCGCGACCCGCAGGCCGGGTGGCGGCGGCCAGATCGACGCCGGCGGCTCGCAGCCGAACAACCGGCGATAGCTGTCGAGCGTGTCGCGGTAATGCTGCGCATACACGGCGGCCTCGTCCGGCGCGCCCGTGCCGGGCATGTGATGCAGCCGCGCGCGCAGCACACCGGCGCAGAAGACGTCCCAGTATTCGAGCGTGTATTGCAGGTGGAAATGCCACGCGGCATCGACCGCGACCGACGGCGTGACCGGATGTCCGGCCGCCTGCGCGAGAAACGCGAAGCGCTTGTATTCGTCGATCACCGCCAGCGCGTGCGCGTGCGACCAGCCTTCGGCTTCGGCAAGGCGCCGGCTGTACGGCAGCGGCGCGTTCGGGTCGTCGGGGGAATAGGCGTGCAGACGCGCGAGCAGCGCCTGCTGCGCATCGGTCAGCGCGCGGGCATCGACTGCGGTCGAGGTAGACGGTATGGCAGCCATCGGGAGTCGGCGCGATGCGCGGACGGCCGCCGCGATCGTCGCTTGGAGTTGTCGTTGCGGGCGATTCTCGCACAACGGCGAGGCAACACGACACCGGCACGCCGGCTGCGCCAGGTGCCTGTGGTGCGGCCGGTAACGGCCCCCGATCCGACCCGAAGATTGGATTCGTAAGATAATGTTGTGCTACTGAAAGGCGAGCCAGGGCCAGGCTCGGTGAATCCCTAGAAAAGAACCGGAACATAAGTTTGAACAGGCGAAACTTTTTGATGGCGGCAGCGTTGGTGCCGCTTCTCGGGGCATGCGGTCGCGACAAGACGTCCGTGACGTTCGAGCCACGGCAAATCCTGGCCGGCCCCACGCCAAAAAACGGGAGCAGTCACATCCTGACGTTTGGCGACGACGGCATCACCTTCCTGCTCGACGGTGCGCCATTCCAGATTCGTAGCGGCGAGATGCATCCGGCGCGCATCCCGCGCGAGTACTGGCGCCACCGAATCCAGATGGCAAAGGCAATGGGGATGAACACCATCGCCGTCTACGTCATGTGGAATTTCCACGAGACGGCCGCGGGTAAATTCGATTTCGAGTCAGACGAGCGCGACGTCGAAACATTCATGCAGCTCTGCCAGGACGAAGGCATGTGGGTGCTGCTACGGCCCGGCCCGTATATCTGTGGCGAGTGGGATCTCGGTGGCATCCCTTCACGCCTGCTCGCACACGATGACATCCAATTGCGTGTGGGCTCGCACCGTGACCCGCGCTTCATGGATGCGGCACGCCAGTACATTGCCGAGCTGGTGCCGCGAGTGCGCCCGTTGATGTCGGCAAACGGCGGGCCGATCTTGCTGATCCAGATCGAAAACGAGTATGCGACCTACGGCGACGACATCGCCTATCTGGAGGAAATACGGCGCGCATGGGTTGACGGCGGCATCGCGGGACCGTTCTTTACCGACGATGGTGTCAAGCAATTGCGGGAAAACCGAACTGCGCTTGACGGCTGCGCGATCGGCCTCAGTGGGCCAAAGGCGCACGACATTGATCGGATACGCGAAGAATTCCCCGGTTCTACTATCATGGGCGGCGAAGTCTATCCGGGCTTCTTTACCCATTGGGGCGACCAGAAATTCCAGGGGGACGATTCCGATATCTCGCGCGAGCTATCGGATTTCATGCGTTATGGCTTGTCGTTCAGCATTTACGTGATCCACGGCGGCACGAGCTTCGGCTTCACGGCCGGCGCGAACCGCGATCACAAGACAGGCGACTATCAACCTGACATCACGAGCTATGACTACTTCGCACCAATCGACGAGCAGGGACGTGCAGCGGGCAGCTTCACGCGCTACCGCGACCTGATTCAGGCGCACCTATCCGAACCGCTCCCGCCCGTACCGGCCTCACTGCCTACGATTGAACTCGCCGGCGATCATTCGCTGCGGCCATTTCTCTTCGCATCGCTATGGGACAACCTGCCGGCACCGATCGCGACGAGCGACGCGCCGAGGCCGATGGAAATGCACGGCCAACAGGCCGGCTTCGTTCTTTACCGCCACGCCGACATCGGCGGAGCGGGCGGCCCGCTGTCAACCGGCGATGTTCATGACTATGCGACCGTGTTCGTCGACGCCAAATATGCAGGCGGCGTCACGCGAGCGAAAATGCCGCGCTATCTCGCGGAAGGGCTGCGCGTCGTACCAAACAGCGAGCACGTCGCACTTCCGACCGGTGGCCAGGTACTCGACGTGCTCGTCGAAGGCATGGGTCGCGTCAACTACGGTGACGACCTGATTGATCGAAAGGGGATCAACGGGGACGTGACGGTCGGTGCGAAGCCGTTGCGTGAATGGACAACGTATGCGCTCCCGATGGACGCCGAGTACATCACGAGGTTGCGGCAACGCTGCACCGACCCGACGCGACCCGGCCTGTTCTTCAAGGCTGCTCTCATGCTTAACCAGGTAGGCGATACGTTCCTGGACATGCGTGGTTGGATCAAAGGCATTGTATGGGTCAATGGGCGCAACCTCGGCCGCTACTGGAACGTCGGCCCTCAATATCGACTGTTCTGCCCCGCTCCGTGGCTGCGAACCGGGTACAACGAAGTGGTGATCTTCGACATGCATCAAATCACGCCGGCGCCAATCGACCTTCGTTCAACGCTCACCGGTTGATCCGCCGCCGCGCCGCGGCAGCCTTGGCATTACGCTCGACCACCCCACCGGGGGCGGTCCGGTCATACAAGGCAGCACCAGCACCCGCAACCAAGCGCAGGCCCAGGCGTTCCACGACCGGCTGAAGGTCGAGCCGTGGAACCACGCGAGGCTCGACCACAAGCCGCACCACGCCTGGAACGCTGCGGTCATCCGCCAAGTCGGCGATCGCGAGGGGTTGCCGGGCCTGGAAACGTCGAAAACGCACCTGCCCGTTGCGCAGGTGATCGAGTCGCCACCGGCAGCCGCGCCAGCAACAGCAGAAACACGGCTGACCGGCACCGGCTAACTGCAATTTCATCGTAGTCAGGGGGCAACGATGAAGTAACGACACCGCCGAGAACCTGACCAGGTTCGACTTGCCCGGCTGGGATCGAACCAGCAACCCCTGCCTTCGGAGTTTTACCTACGTTCGCCCGGCCCTTGCCCGACAAGGCGCGACGCGCGTCGCACAGCGCAAAACCAAGGCTGCACAAGGTCAACCAAGGCCGCCCCGGCTCACGCCAGCTGCAATCCGGCTGCACGGCACACGCCATGCCCGTTCGCCCGCTCGCTCGCGATCATCCAGCCCTCCCCTGAAAGCGTAAGACGCGATGCACGTCCCGACACGCGCCGCGCTGTGTCTCCGCACAGTCCACGCATGCGTGTCGTTGAACGCCGCCCGGTGAAGCTCGACCATGGGAACCCTCTCCACTGCCTCACGCCCGGGACCTCGCCATGGCAAGCAGCACGACCTCGACAAGCCTCCACCCCGCGCCAGCCAGCGACTGCGTCGCGTTCCCGCATCAGGAGCGCCGGCCATGATCGTGCGCACCTTGCAGGGCGACACCGTCGACGCGCTGTGCTGGCGCCATTACGGCCGCACGGACGGCACCGTCGAAACCGTGCTCGAAGCCAACACCGGGCTCGCCAGCCTCGGCGTCGTGCTGCCGGCCGACACGCCCGTCCATTTGCCGCCGCTCGACACCGCCACGCGCGCACGGCCGTTGCTGCAACTGTTTGACTGACCCTGGAATCGCCTGCATGGCCGAACCGAACCTCACCACCGCCGCGATGCTGTCCGCCGCGATCGGCGTCGCCGGGCTCGCGCCCGGCATCGACGGCAACGCGCTGATCGGCGCGTTCACGGGCGCCGCGCTCGTGGTCGTCACGTCGAAGGAGATCGGCGTCGCTCGGCGCGCCGCCTACCTGCTGATCTCGCTCGTGATGGGCTATCTCGCCGCACCGGAAATCGTCGGCGCCACGCCGATCCATTCGACGGGCGTCGCCGCGTTCTTCGCGGCCGCGCTCGTCATCGCCGTCACGCTGCAACTCATCGAACGGGTCAAGACGCTGGATCTGCTCGCACTGTTCCGCAAGGGGGGATGACATGCCGCTCCCGCTCGTGCTGATCGCGCTCTGCGCGCACGTCACCGTGCTCGTGCGCGTGCTCACCTACCGGCGCAACGGTGCGCGGCACCGGCATCGCGCGTCCTGGTTCGCCTGGATCGTCGTCGCGGTCGCCGGCGGCGCATCGATCGAATTGCTGCTGCATGCCGGCTCCGTCGGCTTCTTCGAAGCGGCCACCGCGGTCCTGCTGGCGATGTCCGTCTGCGGCACGCGCGGCAACGTCGCTCGCCTGCTCAGGAGTGAATGAATCATGAAGACCCGCCGCCTCGGCGACCACGGTGACGACGTCGGCCTGCTGCAACGCCGGCTGATCCGCGCCGGCTATCCGGTGCAGGTCACGCACCTCTATGACGCGGCGACCGAAGCCGCCGTGATCGCGCTGCAACGGAACACCGGCCTCGTCGACGACGGCATCGCCGGCCCGAAGACCTGTGCCGCGCTGGCCACCGGCCGGCGCGACCCGACCCACCTCGCGCTCGCCGATCTCGAACGCGCCACACGCACGCTCGACGTGCCGCTCGCGTGCATTCGCGCGGTCAACGAAGTCGAGTCGCGCGGCGCCGGGTTCCTGCCCGACGGCCGGCCCGTGATCCTGTTCGAACGCCACGTGTTCTGGAAACGGCTGCAGGCACGCGGCATCGATCCCGCACCGTTCGCGGCGCGACAGCCGGACATCGTGTCGCGCACACGCGGCGGCTATCGCGGCGGCGCCGCGGAATACACGCGCCTCGCGGCGGCCGAGTCGATCGATGCCGGCGCCGCCTGGGAATCCGCGAGCTGGGGCGCGTTCCAGGTGATGGGCTATCACTGGGAACGCCTCGGCTATGCCGGCATCGACGAATTCGTCGCGTGCATGGAGAGCGGCGAAGCCCAGCACCTCGACGCCTTCGTCCGCTACATCGCGGCCGACAACGCACTGCGCCGCGCGCTCCGCGACCGCCAGTGGGCCGCATTCGCACGCGCGTACAACGGCCCCGACTATGCGGCGAACCTGTACGACGTGAAGCTCGCGCGCGCCTATGACCGCTATGCGTCGCAACCGGCCGCGTCGACGCCGGGCGGATCCGCATCCGTTGGCGCCACGCCCGCCGCATGAACGGGCTCGCCGCGAAATTCGCTGCCTGCGTCGCCGCGCTTGCCGCGTGCGCCGCCGCGGCACTGTACGTGCATGCGCTGCACGCCGACCTCGGCGCCACCCGGCAGCAACTCGTCGATGCACGACAGGCGCTTGCCGGGCGCGACGACGTCATCTCGCGCATGCGGCAGGACACGGCCGAGCGCGCCCGACAGCAGGCCCGGCTCGACCGCTCGCAGGCCGCGATCGCATCGAAGCTCGACGCCACCCGACTTGAAAACCGGAGATTGACCGATGAAAACGCCGCGCTTCGCGCCTGGGCTGGCACTCGTCTGCCTGACGATGTTGTCCGCCTGCAAGCCAATCCCGCTCTCACCGGCGCCGACGCTTACGTCGAATTCGTGCCAGGCGGTGAGCCCCTGCACGCTGCCGATGCTCGCGCCCCGCACCAACGGTGAGCTCGATGCCGCGCTCACGCTCGCGAAGGCTGCGTGGGCGACCTGCGCGGCCCAAGTCGACATGATCGCGGCGTGCCAGGCCGGCACACCCGTACCCGACCACGGAGCACATCCGCATGATTAAGCCAGACAGCCTGCGGCGGGCGCTCGTCGCCGCGATCCCGTCGCTCGGGACCGAACCGGGCGCGCTGACCGTGCTCGTCGAGCAGGGATCGATCGCGACGACCGGCACGCTGACGCCGTCGTTCGAATACCGGTACACGGCCCACGTGCTCGCGACGAATTTCTCCGGCGACACGGATCCCGTGTTCGTCGCGGTCGTCGAATGGGTCCGCAAGAACCAGCCGGATCTCGTGACGAACCCTGCCGCACGTACGAGTAGCATCACCTTCGAGGTCGGCGTTCGCGACCAGGCGGCAGTCGACCTGTCGATCCGGCTGGCGCTGACGGAAAGCGTCAACGTCACGACCGGGCCCGATGGCCGGCATGTGATCACCCACGTCGACGACACGCAGGTCGACCCGGCCAACACGCTGACCTGGGTCGCGCTGCCGCAAATCAGGTAAGCCTGGCGGGCGGCGGCCCGTCTTCCTGCACACGGCATCGACGCCGCGTGCGGTCGAGAGAACACCATGCACCGCGCGTGCTCGGTTTTCTGCAGCGTTCATTCATCAGGTAAGCCCAGCTGGCGGCCGCCCGTCTTCCTGCACACGGCATCGACGCCGCGTGCGGTCGAGAGAACACCGTGCAACGCGCGTGCTCGGTGTTCTGCTGCGTTCATTCATCAGGTAAGCCCGGCGGGCGGCCGCCCCTCTTCCTGCATAAGGCATCGACGCCGCGTGCGGTCGAGAGAACTCCATGCACCGCGCGTGCTCGGTTTTCTGCAGCGTTCATTCATCAGGTAAGGCCAGCTGGCGGCCGCCCGTCTTCCTGCACACGGCATCGACGCCGCGTGCGGTCGAGAGAACACCATGCACCGCGCGTGCTCGGTTTTCTGCAGCGTTCATTCATCAGGTAAGCCCAGCTGGCGGCCGCCCGTCTTCCTGCACACGGCATCGACGCCGCGTGCGGTCGAGAGAACACCGTGCACCGCGCGTGCTCGGTTTTCTGCAGCGTTCATTCACCAGGTAAGCCCAGCTGGCGGCCGCCCGTCTTCCTGCACACGACATCGACGCCGCGTGCTATCGAACGAACACCGTACACCGTGCGTGCGCAGTGTTCCGCCGCGTTCATTCTCCGCCGGAACGGCTGCGCGTCGCTGCCGGACATCTCGTCTCGCCCTCGTCGTTTCGCCCGCCGTGGCGAACTCGCCTGTCGCGATCGCAACGCCGATCGCCGGCTCGTGCATCGCCCTCGAATCGACCGGCATCGGCGACGCGCGCCGCGTCGACGTCGTCGCTCGTGGCAACACCTCCATGCACGCTCCATCCTGGTGTCCCGCCGCAACACGCCCGCCTGCCTTTCACAGTCACGCGATCCATCGCACCGCCACCCTGTCGCCCCTCTGGGCATCGATCCACTCACGCATTCCAGCCTCGCTGGCGACATCGCCCGGGCGCACGACGCCATCCTCACACTGACCGGTGATGCGATTCTCGACGCGCGCCTTCGCGCCGGCATCCGGTGCGCGCTGTCCTCGTTGCGACGACACAGGCCATCGCTCGCGCCCTGGCTGCCCGGCCGTCACCATGGCTGCATGGACGCAAATGAAATTCAACGGCAGGCACGCAACGCGGTGCGCAAGGGAACGATCCTCGCGGTCGACCATGCGGCTGCGTTGTGCCGCGTCTCGGTCGGCGACGCCGACTCCGACGGCAGCGGCCTGCAGACCAACTGGATTCCGTGGGTCGCCGGCACCGCCGGCGGCACGCGCGACTGGCTGCCGCCGACGCCCGGCGAACAGGTCGTGCTGCTCTGTCCGATGGGCGATCCGGCGCAGGGCGTCGCGCTGCGCGGCGTCTATTCGAATGCCGCGCCGGCACCCGCCTCGAGCCCGGACACCCACGCACGCGTCTACCCCGACGGCGCAAGCATCACGTACGACCACGCCGCGCATGCGCTCACGGCCGAGCTGCCCGCCGGCGCGACCGTGCGCATCGTCGCGCCGGGATCGGTCGTCGTGCAGACCCGCGACGCCACCGTGAAGGCCGAACGCATCACGTTCGACGCGCCGCAGACGACCTGCACCGGCGCGATGACGGTCAAGGGCCCGTTCGCGTTCGAATCGGGCATGACCGGCACCGGCGGCACCGGCGGCGGCGCCACGATGCAGATCGACGGCGCGGCCACCTTCACCCGCGAGGTGAAATCCCAGGGCATCAGCCTCCCGCATCACACGCATCGCGAACAAGGCGATGGACAACTCGTGAGCGCACCGCAATGAAAGGCATGAACGCGAACACCGGCCGCTCGATCTCGGGCCTGGACCACTTCTACCAGTCGATCGGCAGGATCGTGACGACGCCGCTCGCGTCGTGCGTGAAACGCCGCACGTTCGGCTCCGAGCTGCCCGACCTGATCGACGCACCCGGCAACGGCACCGTGCGCACCCGGCTGTACGCGGCCGTCGCGACGGCGCTCATGCGCTGGGAACCGCGCCTGACGCTCACCCGCGTCGTGCTCGCCTCGGACGACGCGAATGCGGCGGCCGGGTCGGTCTATCTCGACATCGAAGGCTGGACCGGCGAGAACGGCACGGCCGTGTCGACCCGCGTGCCGGTGACGAACGGGAGCCCGGCATGAGCGTGACGCCGATCGACCTCTCGCAGCTGCCGTCGCCCGACGTCGTCGAAACGATCGACTACGAAACCCTGCTTGCCGCGCGCAAGGCACGGTTCGTATCGCTCTACCCGGCCGACGAACGGGCCGAAATCACCGCGACGCTCGCGCTCGAATCGGAGCCGATCGTGAAGCTGCTGCAGGAAAACGCGTACCGCGAGATCGTGCTGCGGCAGCGCGTGAACGACGCCGCGCGTGCCGTGATGCTCGCCTACGCGGTCGGCACGGACCTCGATCATCTCGCGGCGCTGTTCGGCATCCGGCGTCTGACGATCACGCCCGCCGATCCGGAACACAACCTCGCGGCGGTCATGGAAAGCGATGCCGACCTGCGCGCCCGCACGCAGCTCGCGCCGCAGAGCCTGTCCGTCGCCGGCCCCGAAGGCGCGTACGTTTCGCACGCACGCAACGCGGACGGCCGCGTGCTCGACGCGTCGGCCGTCAGCCCGGCACCGTGCGAAGTCCTCGTCTCGGTGCTGGCGCGCGATGGCGACGGCACGGCGGACCCGGCACTGATCGCCGCGGTGGCGGCCGCGCTGCAGGCCGACGACGTGCGGCCGCTCACCGACAAGGTCACCGTGCGCGGCGCGGAAATCCTGCGCTACCAGGTGCGCGCGCGGCTCGTGTTCTTTGCCGGCCCGGATCGCGCGGTGGCGCTCGCGGAAGCCAACCGCGCGATGAAGAAGTACACCGAATCCATGCACCGCCTCGGGATGGAAGTCACGCTCGACGGGATCTACGCAGCCGCCCGCGCGGCCGGCGTGCAGAAGGTCGTTCTCGAAAGCCCGCTCGCCGGCCTGCCGGCGACGAAGCAGCAGGCGCCGTACTGCACCGGGATCGAGCTGATCGACGGCGGGGTGTACAGCAATGAATGACGTCCTCCCGCCGAACGCGACGCGGCTCGAACGCCGGTTCGCCGCGACGAACGCCCGCATCGACGACGTGCCGACGCCGCTCGCGACGCTGATGAATCCGGACGCGATCCGCTCCGACCTGCTGCCGTGGCTCGCGTGGCACCTCGGCGTCGACGCCTGGAAGGACTACTGGCCCGAGTACGTGAAACGCGCCCGGGTCGGGCAGGCGATTCCGATTGCCCGCCGCAAGGGCACCGCCGCCGCGGTGCGCGAAGTCGTCGCGGCCTTCGGCGGAAACATCGTCCTGCGTGAATGGTTCGAGCAGCGCCCGACTGGCCAGCCCGGCACGTTCGACCTCGTGATGACGGTCAGCGGCCAGGAGGGCCAACCGCCGACCGCCGAATACATCGCCGACATCCTCGCGGAAATCGACCGGACCAAGCCCGTACGGGCGCACTACACGTTCACGCAGGGCTTCGAGATGCGGGGCCGACAACCGGTCGGCGCCGCCGCGCGCGTGGCGGCCTATCGCCGCCTGAACCTCACCGACTACTGATCGCACATGGCAACCCAGATCATCATCACCGACGCCGGCCGTGCCGCGCTCGTCGCCGCCGGCAACGGCGGCACGAACGCCCACCAGGTCGTGGAAATCGGCCTGGCGAACGCGCCGTTCGTCGCCGACAAGGGGCTCACGAAGCTGCCGAACGAGCTGAAGCGGATCAAGTCCTTCGGCGGCGCCAACGTCGCGCCGGACACGATTCATACGACGCTGAAGGACGACACCGCAGACCAGTACTCGCTGTACGGGTTCGGCCTCTATCTCGAGAACGGCGTGCTGCTGGCCAGCTATGGCCAGGCGACGCCGATCATGGAGAAGTCGCCGGCCGCGATGCTGCTGCTGTCGTCCGACCTGCAGTTCGCGACGATCGACGCGACGAAACTCGTATTTGGCGACGCATCGTTCCTGAATCCGCCGGCGACCACCGAGCGGCAAGGCGTGGTCGAGCTGGCGACGCAGGCGGAGGTGAACGCCGGTGCGGACGATACGCGCGCCGTGACGCCGAAAACCGCGGCGTCGCGATACGCGGCGTTGACCGGGGCGAAGTTCACCGGGCCTGTCGTCACCGAGTTCGATGCGGGTCCGGATACGGCGCATGTCACGATTCGCCCGCCGTCGGGCAAGAGTGGGCGTGAAGGCCGCATGCGCCTGTATGGCACGTTCAGCGGTACCGGTACCGATACCGGGTCGCGCCTCGTCGCGACGATGCGCTCGGGTTTCGACAACGGCGCCTGGGGGCGCGAATACGTCGACCTGTGGCTCAACCGTGCGGTCAACGACAACGAGAACGACGCGAATCAGGCGCTCGCCCTGCGCGTCGCTTACGGTGGCCGTGTGCTGATCGGGATGACGAGCGACGACGGCACGAACAGTCTGCAAGTCAACAACGGTCTCGCCGTGGCGCGCTACGGATCCGCACAGCGTGTGGCGCTATCGGCCGGCGTGCTCAACGCAGTGAACTCGTATTCGTATCCTGCGAACGCGAGCCCGCTCGTGCTCAATTCGACCACGGATGCGTCGAATGCCGGTGTGACCGGCGGCAGCGTCGGGATCAATTTCCAGGTCCTGGGCGAGACCAAGGCCTCCATCAGCCAGAACGGCAACGTGTTGATCGGTCAACCGAAGGACGCCGGCACGCACTTGCTGCAGGTTGGCGGAAACGCCACGTTCAAGGGCGGGTTGACCTCCCGTGCAATGGACTCCGCCGGCGCGCAATTCCGCGCAATCTCCAACGACTACGGCGCCTTCCTGCGCAACGACGGCACGAACGTGTATCTGCTGTCGACGAACAAGGGCGATCCGGAGGGTCAGTGGAATGATTTCCGTCCGTTTGCCTGGTCGCTCGCCGACGGGATCGTCCGCATCAGCGACAGCGGCGCCCTGACAAACATCGGCGGTGATCTCGCAATCGGCAGGAATACGGATGAAGGACACATCCGGCTCGGCCCTGTCGACGGCCATTTCTACGCCAATGCCCATTCGGTGGGCTGGTGGGGTAAAGCCGACTCGTTCCAGTACATCCTGGACGACCATACCTTCCGCATCAACGGCAACGTGGTGTGGCACACGGCAAACCTCACCCCGCTCGACCGTCGGACCGGCGGCACGATGTCGGGCGATCTCTGGTTCGATCCGGGCAAGCGGATTTTCCTGTCGGAAGGCAGCGCAAAAGCACCGTCCCTCACGTTCATCAACGACGGTGCGCCGGACACGGGCCTTTACCACATCAACGACGGGTCGTTCGGCGTGACCTGTAACGGGATTGCGCAGGTTTCATTCACACCGGGCGGAACGACCTTCCAGACACCCGTGCAGGGCCCGACACCTGCGACGGGAGATCGCTCTAAAGCGCTCGCCACGACCGAATGGGTACTGGCGGCCATTTCGACGGCGACGGTCGGCCAGATCGTATTCGAGCCGCGCACGCTGCCGCGCGCCGGGTTCCTGAAAGCCAACGGTGTGCTCGTCAATCGCGCCGACTACCCCGCGCTTTGGGCCTATGCGCAGGCCAGCGGCACGCTTGTCTCGGACGATGAATGGCGCAACCAGCGATGGGGTTGTTTCTCGTCCGGCGACGGCTCGACGACGTTCCGCCTGCCGGAGCTGCGCGGCGAATTCATCCGGTGCTGGGACGACGCCCGCGGCGTCGACACCAATCGCATCCTCGGCTCGTGGCAGGACAGCGCGAACCGCTCGCACGGCCACGTCGCCAGCGCGGCCGAAGTTGGCGATCACGCGCACTCGGCCTGGACCGACGGGCAGGGACAGCACGGCCACGGCGTCAATGACCCCGGCCACGCACACGGTGTCCGGATGGGTCGTGTCGGCGTCGTCGCCACCTCCTACGGCCAGGGCTGGGGCCCGTACAACTGGGACCGGCAGGACATGCACGGCACCGAGGGCGCAGGTACCGGCATCTGGTTGAGCGAAGCCGGCAACCACGGCCACAACGTCGGCATCGGCGGCTCCGGTCGCCACAGCCACGCCATCACCGTCAACCTCGACGGCGCCAACGAATCGCGTTCGCGCAACGTCGCGCTGCTCGCGTTGATCCGCGCTTATTAACCTGGACCCCGAAACATGCTGATCCACCACTACAACCAGTCGACCGGCGAATACCTGAGCAGCGGCCAGCCCGACGCCGATCCGCGCAACTCCGAACGCTGGCTCGTGCCGTCATGGGCGACGTTCGACGAGCCGCCGGCGCGCACGCCGACGACCTGGCCGTTCTATCGCGACAACGCGTGGACGCTGTTGCCGGACTTCCGCGGCCGCCTCTGCTATCGCACCGACACGGGCGAACCGGTCGAAATCGCGACCGCAGGCAAGACGCCCGACGAGCTCGGCCTCACGACCGAACCGCAACCGTCGCCGCGCCACGCGTGGATCAACGGCGCGTGGGCGATCCCGGCTGCGCTGCTCGAGCGCGAAAAACGCGACGCCTCGATGGCCGAGTTCGAGCGCCGCCTGGAAGCCGCACGCAAGGCAAACGCCGGCAAGGCCGATGCCTACGCAGCGGGCTTGCTCGATGACGAAGGCGTCTACTACTTCAAGGCCTGGTCGGCCTACCAGATGGCACTCGTTTCGGTCGTCCAGGCCGACACGTTCCCCGATTCGGTGACGTGGCCGACTACGCCGGCGCCGTACGTCCCGCCTCCGCCTTCGAAGCCGGAACCGGAACCGCAGCCGACGCCGCAGCCGGAACCCCAACCCCAGCCCGACGAGCCCAGCGCACCTGCAGCTCCGGTCGCGGACCCCGCGGCCTGATCCGCACGGGATTTCTCCCGTTCTCTTTCATCTGATCTGCATACACAGGAGCCACACACCATGCCGCAGGATTATCACCACGGCGTACGCGTCATCGAAATCAACGAGGGCTCGCGCCCGATCCGCACCGTGTCGACGGCTGTCGTCGGCATCGTCTGCACCGCGTCCGACGCCGATGCCACCGCCTTCCCGCTCGACACGCCCGTCCTGCTGACCAACGTCGTCGCCGCGCTCGGCAAGGCCGGCACCAAAGGCACGCTGCGCCGCACGCTCGATGCGATCGGCCGTCAGACCAAACCCGTCACGATCGTCGTGCGCGTCGCCGACGGCAAGGACGCCGCCGAGACGGCGACCAACGTGATCGGCACCGTCACCGCCGACGGCAAGTACACCGGCATGAAGGCGCTGCTCGGTGCGCGGGCACGCTTCGGCGTGAAGCCGCGCATCCTCGCGACGCCGGGCCTCGACACGCAACCCGTCGCCACGGCGCTCGCGTCGATCGCGCAGTCGCTGCGCGCATTCGCGTACGTGTCGGCCAACGGCTGCAAGACGAAGGAAGAAGCCGTCACCTATCGCAAGCAGTTCAGCCAGCGCGAACTGATGGTCGTCTGGCCGGACTTCCTCGCGTGGGACGACACGACCAACAAGACGGTCGTGGTGCCGGCCACCGCATATGCGGCCGGCCTGCGCGCGAAGATCGACAACGACACGGGCTGGCACAAGACGCTGTCGAACGTCGGCGTGAACGGCGTCACCGGCATCAGCGCCGACGTGTCGTGGGACCTGCAGGATCCGGCGACGGACGCGGGCTTCCTCAACGAGCAGGACGTGACGACGCTCGTGAACCGCAACGGCTTCCGCTTCTGGGGCTCGCGCACGTGCTCGGACGATCCGCTGTTCGCGTTCGAGAACTACACGCGCACCGCGCAGGTCATCGCCGATTCGATCGCCGAAGCGCAGATGGCGATCATCGACGGCCCGCTCAACCCGTCGCTGCCGCGCGACATCATCGAAACGATCAACGCCAAGTTCCGCGAATGGATTTCGCAGGGCTACCTGATCGGCGGCTCGGCCTGGTACGACCCGGAGCCGAACACGACCGACGTGCTGAAGTCCGGCAAGGCGTATCTCGACTACGAATACACGCCGGTTCCGCCGCTCGAAAACCTGATGCTGCGCCAGCGCATCACCGACCGTTACCTCGCCGATTTCGCCGCGCGCGTCAGCGCGTAACGACCGGCCTCACCAGGAGTCAAACACGATGGGTATGCCTCGCAAACTCAAGGGATTCAACCTGTTCCAGAACGGCGAGAACTTCGTCGGCCAGGTTGTCGAAGTCACGCTGCCGAAGCTCACGCGCAAGATGGAGGACTACCAGGGCGGCGGCATGAGCGGCCCGATCAAGGTCGACTTCGGGCAGGAAGGGATCCAGCTCGAATGGACCTGCGGCGGCTTCATGCGCTCCGTGCTCGGGCAATACGCGATCACGAAGCACGACGGCGTGCTGCTGCGCTTCGCCGGCGGCTACCAGTCCGAGGATTCGACCAACGTCGACGCGATCGAGATCGTCATCCGCGGCCGCCACAGCGAAATCGACCCGGGCACCGCGAAGTCGAAGGAAGACACCGCGTTCAAGGTCACGACCGTCGCCAGCTACTACAAGCTGTCCGTGAACGGCCAGGACGTGATCGAGATCGACTTCGTCAACATGATCGAGAAGGTCAACGGCAACGACCTGTTCGCCGCGCTGCGCAACGCGATCGGCCTGTAATCCGCCGCCCGGCCGGTTACGCCGGCCGGGCCCTTCCTCGCCCTTCCCCCCGATTGATCACCGACAGGACCACCATGAATCCGATGCAACCCGACCCGGCCGCGAACGACTCGCAGGCCGATACGTCCGCCGTCGCCGCGATCGCCGCGCCCGACCAGGACGATCCGTCCACCCACACGCTCGACACGCCGCTCGTGCGCGGCAACCAGACGATCACGTCGATCACGCTGCGCAAGCCGAAATCGGGCGAGCTGCGCGGCGTGTCGCTGTCCGACCTCGTCAGCCTCGACGTCGTCGCGCTGTCGAAAGTGCTGCCGCGCATCAGCTCGCCGATGCTGACCGAAGCCGACGTCGCCGGCATCGACCCCGCCGACCTCGTGCAGCTGGGAGGCATCTTCGCCGGTTTTTTGATGCCGAAGGCCGTGAAATCCCGACTGGCCTCCCAGACCGCGTAGAAGACCCGATGGCAGACATCGCGACGGTGTTCGGCTGGACACCGCCCGTGATGGATGCCTTCAGCCTGGCCGAGCTGATGGACTGGCGCGAGCGCGCACGAGTACGCGCCGGCGCCCAATGAGCGAAACGATCGACGATGGACAACACCACGAAACTGCGCGTCATGTTCGACATGGTCGACAACATGACGAAGCCCCTGCAAATGATGCTGACCGGCAACAAGGGGCTGGCCGATTCGCTGCGGGCCACCCGCCGCGAGCTGGATGACATGGCGAAGACGCAGAAGCGCATCGGCGAGTTTCGCGAGATGCGCAAGGGCCTCGCCAATACGGCATCGGATCTCTCGGCGGCACGCGCGCGCGTCGACACACTCGCCCAGTCGCTGCGCGCGACCCGCTCGCCGTCGCAACAGATGATCAGCGACTTCAACAAGGCGCAACGCGCGGCCGAGAACCTGGCGTCCGCGCACCACTACCAGGCCGGCCGTGTACAAGCCATGCGCACCCAGCTCGCCGGCGCGGGCATCGACACGCGCAACCTGTCGCGGGACGAGCGCAACCTCCGCGCGACGATGGCGTCGCGTGCGTCGATGATCGACGCAGGGGTGCGCGGGTACGACACCCGGCGCCAGCAGCAAGCCGACGCCCGGCGCGCGAAGATCGACGCACTGCGCGGCGTCGGCGAGAAGTGGGCGAAGCGCGGCGAGTCGGTCAAGGGCGTCGGCAAGAACATGCTCGGCATGCTGTCCGATCCGCTCGCCGCCGCGAAGCAGGCCGAAAGCGAAACGCTGCGCATGCGCGCGGCGGGTGCGTCGGCCGATGCGGTGAAGTTCGCGCGCGCGCAGCAGGCCTATGGCCTGTCGACCATCGACAACCTGAGCCTGATGCGCGAGACGCTGTCGGCGGTGGGCGGCGACGAGCAACGCGCACGGGTCGCCATGCCGGTGCTCGAGGACATGAAATTCGCGAACGAGGCGCTGTTCGGCAAGGAAGACGCGAAGAAGAACGTCGACCAGTTCATGGGCATGGTGAAGGTGATCGACCTGCGCGGCGGCACGAAGGATGGCGAAGCGGTTCGCGCCGAAGCGAACATCGTGCAGAAGATGCAGACGGCGACCGGCGGCAAGGTCAGCAGCGACGAGTGGAACAATTTCGCCGAATCGGGTGGCGCTGCGGCCAAGAAGTTGCGCACCGACGCGTTCTATTACCAGATGCAGCCGCTCATCGAGAAGCTTGGCGGCAAGTCGGCCGGCGCAGGCCTGGCCGCACTGTCCGGCAGCGCGCTCGAGGGCAAGTCGACGGGGCTCGCCGCGCAACGGCTGGCGGCGCTGGGCCTGGTCGATCCGAAAGGGCTCACGCACCGGAAGAACGGCACGATCGCCGGGCTCAAGGCAGGCGCGCTGACGGGCAGCGACATGCTGCAGGCGTCGCCGTTCGAATGGCTCGAAAAGGTGCTGCTGCCGAAGCTCGCCGCCAAGGGCATCACGAGCCCCGACAAGGTCAAGGCCGAGCTGGCGAAACTGTTCCCCGACAAGGCCGCGGGGAGCCTGCTCACCACGATGTACGAGCAGCGCGAGCAGATCCACGACACCGAGCGGCAAAGCGCCGCCGCCGACGGCGTCACCGGCATGCGGGCGAAGGCCGCGGATTCGACCGCGGGCCGCGAGCTCGCCGTGCTCGCGCAGTTGCGCGACCTGAAGCTCGAGATCGGCGAGAAGATCACGCCGATGTACAACGCGGCGCTGGACGTCACCGCCTCCGTGCTCGGGAAGATCGTGAAGTTCGTGCGCGAACACGGCACGGCCACCCGCATCCTCGCCACGGCTTTCGCGGGGCTGGGCGGTGTACTCACGGTCGTGGGCACGCTGGCGAGCGTCTTCGGCAACGTGCTCGGATCGGTGAACGTGCTCCGCTTCGCGACGTCGATGGTCAGCGCGTTCAGGCTCGTCGGTCAGGCATTCATGGTGCTCGGCCGGCTGGCGCTGGCGAATCCGCTGATGTTCGTGATCGGCATGATTGCGGGGGCCGCCATCTACGTCTGGCAGCACTGGGACACGCTCGGCCCGAAATTCATCGCGCTGTGGGAAGCCATCAAGGACGCGTTCGGCGCGGCCGGCGACTGGATCACCGCGAAATGGGACGCCACCGTCGAGTGGGTGAAGACCGCGATCGGCGGCATCGGCGACTGGTTCGGCGACATCGGCACGCGCTTCCAGGAAATCGGCGCCAGCCTGGTGTCGGGTCTCGTCGACGGCATCAAGAGCCGCTTCGTCGCGGTGAAGGATACGATCGGCGGCGTGGGCAGTTCGATGCGCGACTGGGTCAAGGAAAAACTCGGCATAAAGGCTTCGACCACGCCCGACGACGGCACGGCCGGCGCAACTGCCGGCGCCCCGTCACTCATGGCCCGCACCGCCGCCGCGCTCACGACCACCGCCGCGCTGGG
>NZ_JAAGPB010000137.1:0-18697 GCF_017104585.1 Burkholderia sp. Ac-20392 | reverse complement strand
CGCGGCGGCGCGGATCGAACAGTCGCGCGCTCACCGCGCGCCTCCGCGTGCCGCGGCCGGCAGCGTCGCGACGAGTGCGCGCCAGTCGTCACGTTCGACCTTGCCGGGCTTGCGTTCGCCGAACAGCAGCGCGACGTGGTCGCCCTGCCGGTCGAAGAGTTCAAGCGACGTGACGATGCCGTCGCTCGTCGGCTTCTTCACGACCCACGCGGCGGCGATCAGGTCCTCGCGCACGTGCAGGTTGAAACCGGGGTCGAGTACGTTGATCCATGCGCCGACCTCGCGCACGTTCGCGACGGGGCCCGTATGGATCTGGATCATCCCCGCATTGCCGACGAACACCATGATCGGCTGGCCGCTCTGCGCGGCTTGCTGGAGCACGTGACGCAGCGCATGCGCGGTTTCAACCGGATACGCGTATTGCGGATCGGCGAGCCGCAGCGCCTGCATGCGGCTCACGCCGAAGCGCTGCGTGATGCCGAAGAACTGGTGCGTGTCGGTCATCGCGTCCCACGCGGCGCGGAAGCCCGCGACGTCGATCTCGGTGTCGGCACGCTCGGGCGTTTTCGGTGCGGCGGGGGCGACCTCGAGGCCCGGCTCCTGCGACGGCGCACGCCAGCGCTCGACGAACGCGTCGTACGCGGCGTGGTCGCTGTGCGCGCGCAGGTACACCTTGTGGATCGCATGACCCTGCGCGTCGAAGAACTGCAGGCTCTTGAGCGGACCGTGCGCGGTTTCGTCGCGCACCGCGAACGCCGACACCCAGTGACGATAGAAGATGCGCAGGTCGATATCGCCGAGCGCGAGGCCGACGGGGCCGTCGTGGCTCATCTGCGCATATTCGCCATCCTTTTCGTGGACGGCCGTGTCGTTGCGCGTGAGCGCCATCACGCGGCCAAGGCGCGGCATTTCCTCGAACATCGCCGGAAAGCGCGCGTCGAGCCGCACGACGTGCTCGCCGACGAACGCGGCGAGCGCCTCGCCTTCGCTGACCCCGAGCGCCTGCGCGACGTCGCGGTTGCGCAGCTGGCGCTCGGTCTTGAGCTTGATGAACGCGTCGCGCAGCGCGGCGGCCGCGCGGGCCGGCGTGGCCGGTTGACCGGGAAGGGCGGATTGCATCATGTCGGACTCCTTCAAGTAACGGTTGGGGTGGCAGCGCGGGCGGCGCGCATCAGAAATCCACTTTCATGCTGACGGCGACCGTGCGTCCGGACGACGTATATGCATCGAGCACCTGCGAATCGGCCGCGATGCCGCGCACGTCCGACCAGTTCCAGTATTTGCGGTCGAACAGGTTGCGGATGCCGATCGTCGCGCTCACGTGCTTGTTGAAGCGGTAGCCGCCGCGCAGGTCGACGACGAACGACGACGGCGGCGAGAAGCACGCCTTGTTCGAGCAGTCGGACTTGTCGATGTCCTTGTCGCGTTTCGCGGCCTGGAACAGCAGGTCGGTCTGCACGTACCAGCGCTCGGTCGGCTCGTAGCGCACGCCGAACACGGCCGAGAACGGGTTGACGGTGTTCAGCGGCTGGCTGGCCGCGCCGTCGTTCTGCGTCGAGCCTTTCGTGAACGCCATTGCCGTCTTCAGCGTGATGCCGTTCGGCATCACCCATTCGGCGCGGCCTTCGAGGCCGTGAATGCGCGCGTCGGCGAAGTTCACGTACTGGAACACGAACGGGTCGGCCGGCCGGCCGCTGCCGGCGATCGTCGTGCGCGAGATGAAGTTGCGGTAGCGGCCCGTGAACGCGGCCGCGCTGTAGCGCACGACGCCGTAACCGGTGCCGGCCTTGCCGCGCAGGCCGGCTTCGAACGTATCGCTCGTCTCGGGCTTCAGGTTCGGATTGCCGATCGACGTGTAGCCGTACACCGGGTTCGAGAAGCTGCTGTTCACCTGGTCGGGCGTCGGCGCGCGGAAGCCGTGCGCATACTGCACGTACGGAATGACCGCGGGCGTGATCTCGTAGAGCACGGCGACGCGCGGCGACAGTTCGTTCGCGCTCGTCGATACGGCCTTGCCGGTGAACAGCGGATCGTTTTCGGTCGGGCTCAGCCGGTACGTGTCGAAGCGCAGGCCCGGCGTGACGAGCAGGCGGCCGTAGCCGATCTGGTCCTGCACGAATGCGCCGAACAGCGTGTAGTCGGTGTCGGGGAACGCCTTGTTCGGGAACGCTTCGCCGACGCCCGGCACCGTGCCGTCGCGCATGTTCGTCACGCGCGACACGCTGCCGTCGACGCCATACAGCAGCTTGTGCGCGAACGGGCCGGTCGCGAAGCCGCTTTCTGCGAACGCGGAGCCGCCGAACGTGCGCTCCTTGTACTGGTTGTCGCGCGAACGCGAAGCCGCCCGACCGCGCGTCTCGAACGCGTACTGGTCCTGCTTCGCGTCCTGGTAGTAGAACTGCACGTGCGCGGTCTGGAACCAGCGGAATGCGTCGTCGTGGAAGTCGTAGTCGACGCTGAAGCGGTTGCGCTCGAGCCGGTCGTAGGTCGTGAGGCCGAGCGTGGTCGGCGGGCTGATCGCCGACAGCACGTCGGTGCTCACGCGGCGCTGCACCGTTTCGGCGGTGAACTTGATCGTGTCGCGCGTGGTCGGCGTCAGCACGAGCTTGCCGAGCAGCGATTCCGAATAGACGTCCTGCGGGTTCGACGTGGTGCGCAGCGTGCTCGCCGAGTTGTTGCTGCCGCGCGTGTCGACCTCGTGGCCGCGCCGGCCGTCGGCGATGATCATCCCCTGCACGCGATCGTTGCCGCCCGCGGCCGACACGGTCGCGCCGACGCTGCGGTCGGCCGAGTCGTAGCTCGGCCGGAACGAGAAGTAGTAGGGCTTGTTGTAGATCGACAGCAGGTCGCGCGGATCCTTCGTGATGAAGTTCACCGCGCCGGTCAGGCCGTCGCTGCCGTAGAGCGCCGAGGCCGGCCCGCGCAGGATCTCGATGCGCTTGAGCGTGTCGAGATCGGCGTAGTCGCCGCGCCCCGCTTCGAGCGGCCCGAATGAAAACGCGTTCGGCAGGCGGATGCCGTCTTCCATCAGCAGCACGCGATTGCCTTCGAGGCCGCGGATGTTGATGCTCGAATCGCCGTCGCGGCCGCCGCCGAGCGCGGCGCTGCCGGGCCGGTACGCGGTGCGGCGCACGGTGACGCCCGGCTCGTAGCGCAGCGCGTCCTTGATATTGGTGGCCTGCTGTTCTTCCAGATCCTCGTCGGTGATCACCGAGACGGACGCAGCCGTGCGGCTCGCGGCCGTGGCGGTGCGGTTGGCCGTGACGGTGACGGGGTCGAGCAGCGCCGCATCGCCGCGTGTGGACGCGGCGACGAGCATGGTGGAAGGCGAGGTGGCGCCTTGCGGCGTCGAATCGGCGTGAGCCGTGGCGGTGGACAGGCCGAACGCGCCGAACAGCGCGGCACAGATCGGCCGCCGCGCCAGCGTATAGCAATGCACAGGTGGTCTCCCATTGATGATGACAAGCCCGAAGGCTGGCTGGGTGACGCGTTCACCTGGCTGGCCCGCCCGCGCACGGAAGGCGGCGAGCGGCGAATTGAAAGGCAACTGATAACTTTACCAGTGTAAATGAGAATTATTATCAATACAAGAACGGAAAGCGGCTCGCGTGGGTGAGCGCTTACCTGCACGGCTCGGGCGAGCCGCGGCGGGAAAATCGGGAGAAACGCGGGCCCGGCTAGGCGAGCGCTTCGATGCGGATCAGCAGGTTGCGCGCATGCGTGATGAACGCGTCGTGCGTCGCGCGATCGCTGTGGCCTTCGAGGCCGGCCTGTTCGGCGAACGCGATCTGTTCGGTGTAGAGGTCGACGAGCGCACGGCGTGCGTCAGGGGGAAGCGCGCGGATCATCGACACGATCAGCAGTTCCTGCGCGCGAAGCGTGCCGGACAGCGTCTGGACGTTCATGCTGGCCTCCTCGGACGATGCGGCGGCGAGCCGCTCATTCCATACTAGGCGGTCGGCGTACGCAGTGCAGGCGCGGTGTTGGCCAGGCGGGGGGGCGGAATGCGACTCGACGGGGCAATCGACGGCGGCGTTGCCCGACGCGAAACGCGCCGCGCGCGGCCGCGCACCGTGAATCGAAGCGTGCAGGGGGCGAACGGAATCAGCCGGCCGACTTCGCGGCCTGCGCATCGCGCACGACCTGCGCGACGCGTTCGACGAACTCGGCGTCGACGCTCGACAGCGCTTCGCGCTTGCCGTCGGGCATCTCGACCATCAGGCGATACGTGATGTCCTGCGTGGCCCATGCCAGATAGCCGACGACGGCGAGCATCACGCCGACGACGAGCGCGGCGCTCGATCCGGCGATGCCGCCTGCGACGGCGACGGCCGCGCCGATCAGCGAAATCAGCGACGGCACGAGGCGGTTCTTCGGAATCTTGACGACATCGACCTGACGGATATCACGGAGTGCGAATACCTGACCGGCGGCCGACAGGCCGTTGCGCGTGATCATCACGCCACGTTCGTTGAATGCGTTTTCCATCGTGTGTTGCGTGGACGAAAACGCGCAGCGTAGCAGGTTTCGTTGCTGCATCAAACGAGACCGACTGCCGCACGATGCGTGCGGCGCGGCTGAAAGACGGGAAGCGGGGGGAGCAAAAAGGCGTTCAGAACTGCAGGCGGCCGTCGCCGTAAAGCCGGCCCGGCACGTGTGAGGCGACGACTTCGGCGATCTCTTCGTCGGTCGATTCGGCCGGCACGATCTGGCGCCGCGCGGGCGCGTCGAGATGCATCGTCCATTCGACGAGACGATACGGCCGGCCCCACGGGCGCTGCATTTCGACCGATACGCGGCAGCTCTGGACCGGCATCGAGTGTTGGCACGTCAGAATCGCGTGCAGATGGCTGAAAACGGTATCTTCGATCATCATGGCCTCCGATCCTGTCTCGTCTTGTGGGCAATCGATGGCGGCGCCGTCGGCGGTTCAAAAAAAAAGCCGCCGATGCTCAGGCGGCCAACAGGGGGGGTGAGAGCATCCTCTCAGCCCAGAATTAAGCGAAACTTAAAAGCACATAAAAAAGCGCCCCGCGTGGAGCGGGGCGCTTCTTGCCGTCGTGATCCGCGAGTTAAGCGGATGCTTTAGAACTTGTGACGGATACCGATACGTGCGGCGATCTGGTTCTTCGAACCCGTGCCCGACGTATTGAAGTAGCTCGTGCTCGAGCCGATCTGCGCTTGCACGCCCTTGCCCGACGCTTGCTGGTACACGACCAGGCCGTACACGTCCGTACGCTTGCTGAGTGCGTAGTCGGCGATACCGTTGACCTGGTTCCAGTGCCACGAGTTGCCGCTCTGCGTTGCGTTCGTGTACGTGTAGCCGAGGCCACCCGACAGAGCCGGCGTGAATGCGTACTTCGCGCCTGCTTCATACGCGTTGTAGAACGTGCCGCCGGCGCCCGACACGGTCGAGAACTGCGTACGCGTCCACAGCAGCCATGCCGTTGCCGGGCCCCAGACGTAACGGCCACCGACGCCGTACGTGCGCAGGTCGCGGACGTTGCCCGTGCTGATGTTGGCGATCGTCGTCGAGAATGCCGGCGACGACTGGCTCGGGAAGCGGATGTCCGTGTAGGCTGCGCCAACCGACAGCGGGCCGTTCGCGTAGTTCAGGCCGAAGCTGTATGCGCGCGACGAGCCTGCCGTCGTCGTCGTGCCCGACGTCGTTGCGGCTGCGCCGGCGAAGTCCGTCGAGTTCGAGAAGCCGTACAACGCGCCGAACGTGAAGCCCGAGTAGTTCGCGCTCTGGAACTTCACGGCGTTGTTGATGCGGCTCGACGTGAGCTGGTCGAGGTCGTTCACGTGGTACGCGTAGTTACCCGCGACCGTGTTGCCACCCGTCGAGTAGTTCGAGCCGAGGATGTCGGTCGAGAACGAGTACTGGCGGCCGAACGTGACCGTACCGTATTGCGACTGGCTCAGGCCGACGTAAGCCTGGCGACCGAAGATTGCGCCGCCCTGGCCGATCGTGCCGTTACCGCTGTTGAAGCCGTTTTCGAGCACGAAGATCGCCTTCAGGCCGCCACCGAGGTCTTCGGTGCCGCGCAGGCCCCAACGGCTGCCTTGGGCAACGCCGTCGTCGTACTTGAACAGCTTGCCCGAGCCGCCGTTGGCGGTCTTGCTGTGGTTCACGTAGCTGATACCGGCATCGATAACGCCGTACAGGGTCACGCTGCTTTGTGCGTGCGCCGTGCCGGCCGTTGCTGCCAGGACGGCGATGGTCAACAGTTTCTTGTTCAAAGGATTCTCCGAGCGAATAAATGGCGTGTCCAGTTGCGGTTCCGGCGCTCTCTATGGGCGCTTTCACGGACCGGCGGCAACTTTATCGAGGGGCCACGTAATGAATATGACAGCGACTGTCATATGAAGAATCTGTGGCGTCGATGCGACACTGAATTCTGCCCACTTGTATAGTCGGTGGTTATACCGATTCAGACTGAGATTCGATCGGAATCGGGAATATGCACATGAAATAAGCTTGGTTGGTGGCGTTCCGGCCCCATGCCACGATCCGTGTTCCAACAAACGACACGGGACAAGAGGACACCATGCGACGTTCATTCCTGACCGGCCTCGGCGCACTCGCCGCCGCGCTGGCATTCGCGGCGCCCGGCGCGTACGCCGACCCGCAAACGCTGAAAATCGGCACGATGAGCGGCCCCGACGCACAGATCTGGACCGAAGTGACGAAGGTCGCCGCGCACGAAGGCCTCGCGATCAAGGTCATCGAATTCAACGACTACGTGCAGCCGAACGCGGCGCTCGATTCCGGCGATCTGGACGCGAACGGCTTCCAGCACCAGCCGTTCCTCGACAGCCAGATCAAGCAGCGCGGCTACAAGATCGTCAACGTCGGGCTCACGTACACGGCGCCGATGGGCTTCTATTCGAAAAAGCTCAAGTCGCTGAAGGACTTGCCGGTGGGGGCGAAGGTCGGGATCCAGAACGATCCGTCGAACGGCAACCGCGCGCTGCTGCTGTTGCAGAAGTACGGCGTGATCAAGCTGAAGGCGGGTGCCGGCACGAACGGCGTGAATGCGACGCCACTCGACGTCGCCGAGAACCCGAAGAAGATCAAGATCGTCGAACTCGACGCCGCGCAGCTGCCGCGCGCGCTGCCCGACGTCGATGCCGCGTCGATCAACACCGACTACGCGGTGAAAGCCGGGCTCACGCCGGTGAAGGATGCAATCGCGATCGAGGACCTGCGCGGGCCGTACGCAAACCTGATCGCGGTGCGCGCGCAGGACAAGGACAAGGCGTGGGTGAAGAAGCTCGTCGCGGCCTATGAATCGGACGACGTGCGCAAGTTCATCGATCAGAAGTTCGGCGGCGCGATCGTGCCGGCGTTCTGAACGTTTTCACGTACCGGATGGCCGGATTTCGACGATCCGGAAAGCAAATCGCCCGCGCAAGCGGGCGATCTCGTTGGTGCGTGCGGTGAACGCAATGCGCGCCGTTCACCGGCGCGCAAGCCGCCTGCTCAGGCCGACAGCAGCGAACCCGTGCGGATCGCGGTCGCGCCGGCAATCCGCGCGACTTCCATGCCGGCCGTCGCGAAGCGCACGATCTGGCGCGCGTACAGCACGCCCGACACGCTGCTCTTCAGCGTGACGACGCGATCGGTCAGCGGATCGACGATGTCGGCCACGGCCTGGCCAACCTCGATCATCACGCCGACCGGCGTGCGGAACACGATCACGCCCGACACGGGCGCGACGAGCGGATCGGTGCCCGCGAGCGGCGTGGCCGGATGCGCGAGCGGCGGCAGCGGCGCCGGCGTGCCGTCGACGACACCGCGCTCGGTCAGGTATTCGACGATCGCCTGCGCGTCCTTTTCGGCGAACTCGTACGACACGTCGCGCTCGCTGCGCAGCTCGATCGTGACGGAAATCGCGCCGTTCGGGATCGGGAAGCGGTCGCCGAAGCGGTTGCGCAGGTCCGACCAGCAGAAGCTGTGGATCTCGTCGAACGGGTTGCCGACCGAGTTCAGCGCGAGCAGCGACGCCTGCGCGTCGAGGTAGCGCGACAGCGGCTCGACGTCCGGCCACAGGTCGGGATTCGTGTAGAGGTGCATGACCGCATCGCTATCGCAGTGCAGGTCGAGCACGATATCGGCGTCGAACGACAGCTTCTGCAGCGCGAGGCGCTGCGAGTCGAGCTCGGTACGCGGCTTCTGCTCGTCGAGCGCTTCGCGCATCGCGGCGCGCACGGCGACGAGGTTGTGCTGCGCATCGTTCGTGAGGCGGTTTTCGACACGCGGCAGCACGAGCGCCGCGAGATCGTAGAAATTGCGGTTGAAGTTCTGCATCGAGCCGAGCTCGAAGCGGCCGAGGTGATCGCCGAACACGTGTTGCGACAGGCCGATCGGGTTCGGCACGGGCACGATGACGACTTCGCCGCGCAGCTTGCCGGCCGTCTCGAGCGCGGCGATCTTGCGGCGCAGCAGCGTGGCGACCAGCATGCCGGGCAGTTCGTCCGCGTGCAGCGACGACTGGATATAGACCTTCTTGCCGCCGCGCGGGCCGTAGTGAAAGCTCGTGATCTGGCGTTCGGTACCGACGGCGGGGGAAATCAGCGGATGGGTCTGCGTTTGCATGATGGGGAGTGCGGCGCAGCCGCGAATGATCCGGTGTGCGTGGAAGATCGATTGTACGTTGCCCCCTCGCCGCCATCAAACCGGCGCCAGAACACGTCGATTTTCTTTGAGAATCATCAGGTTGGTGCGGAAAAAATAACGCCGCCGGCACCGCGTGCGAAAAAAAACGGGCTCCTTGCGGAGCCCGTTCGTGCCGAAGCGAAGCGTGCGCTTGGCAGGCGGATTACTTGCCGTAGACGTCGAAATCGAAGTACTTCTTCGCGATCTTGTCGTACGTGCCGTCCTTGCGCATGCCGGCGATCGCGCCGTCGATCTTCGTCTTCAGGTCGGTGTCTTCCTTGCGCAGGCCGATGCCGGCGCCGTTGCCGAGCGTCTTCGGATCGTCGATGTCCTTGCCGGCGAAATCGAAGTTCGCGCCGCGCGGCGTCTTCAGGAAGCCGATTTCAGCCTGCACCGCGTCCTGCAGCGCGCCGTCCAGACGGCCCGAGATCAGGTCGGCGTAGACCTGGTCCTGGTTCTGGTAAGGCACGACGTTCACGCCCTTCGAGGCCCAGTACGTCTTCGCATAGGTTTCCTGGATCGTGCCCTGCTCGACGCCCACCGACTTGCCCTTCAGCGATTCGGCCGTCGGCATCAGGCCGGCGCCCTTCTTCGTGACGAGGCGCGTCGGCGTGTTGAACAGCTTCGCCGAGAAGGCGATCTGTTCCTGACGCGCCGGCGTCATCGACATCGACGACAGCACGCCGTCGAACTTGCGGGCCTTCAGTGCCGGAATCATCCCGTCGAAGTCGTTTTCGATCCACACGCACTTCGCGTTCATGCGGCGGCAGATTTCATTGCCGAGGTCGACGTCGAACCCGACCACCTTGCCGTCAGCGCCTTTCGATTCGAAAGGCGGGTAGCTTGCGTCGACGCCGAACCGCACGGTCGTCCAGTCCTTCGCATACGCGGTGCCTGCCGATACGGCGAGCAGGGCTACGGTCACAGCCGCAAGAATCTTTTTCACTCGGTGACTCCTCGTTTTGTTCGATGGGTGCGCGGTTGTGCCGCGCCGTAAGCCTTCGGCCCGGCGCGGCTTCGCGACAGGCTGTCCGTTTCGCCACCCGATGCGGGCGCGCGACGTGCGCAAGATTATCAAGACAAAATACCGGCAGGGCGCCTAGGACAAGCCCCGATACCGGGCCCGGCGGCGGCGCGTCGGGTGCGCCGCCGTTTCAGACACAGGAACGATTCAGCCGAGCGTTTCGTTGACCGCGCGCTGCAGGCACGTGACGAATTGCGTGACGGCGGGCGTGGGCAGCAGGTCGCGCCGCGCGATGATCGACAGGTCGAAGCGCGGCATGCTTTCGTCGAGTTCGGCCGTGCGGATGCCGAGCGGCGCGACCATCGCGGCCAGCGGGCGCGTGAAGCAGCCGATCACGTCCGAGCGCGCGACGAGCCCGAGGGTCACCGCGAACGACATCGGCGATCGCAGCAGGCGCTTCGGCAGCGGCAGCCCGTGCGCCTCGAACATCCCGACCATCACGCTGTGCGGAAACTGCTCGGCGCCGACGGTGACGATCCATTCGGCATCGAGCAATTCCTCTAACCGGCGCGCATGCGCAAGCGGGTGGCCTTCGCGCATCACCACGGTGAATTCGGTCGACAGCAGCGGCGATTGCGTGAAATCGCGGTCGAGCGCGGGCACATGGTGCATCGCAGCGATGTCGAGCGTGCCGTTGCGCAACTGCGCGAGCGCGTCGGGCACCGTCACTTCCTCGAGATGCAGGCTCACGTTCGGCATCGACTGGCGGAATGCCGTCACCGCGCGCGGCAGCGCGGTCAGCGCGATCGAAGGCATCGTGCCGACCGCGACGCGCCCCGACATCTCGCCTTTCACCTGCTCGACGGCCTCGACCGTGCGGCGGATATCGCCGAGCAGCTGCTCGGCGCGCGGCAGCAGCGCATGGCCGCATGCGGTCAGCTCGACGCCGCGTACGCTGCGCGCGAGCAGTTCCGCGTTGAGCGCCGTTTCGAGCTCACGGATCGTATGCGTGATCGCGGGCTGCGTGACGCCGAGTTCGCGTGCGGCGGCGCGCAGGCTCTTGTGATGCGCGGCGGAGACGAACGCCTGGAGCTGCGCGATGTTCAGGGGGTTGCGGATGCGGGTCATCGATCGGGTCCGGTTGGCGCGATGCTGTGGCGGGCGATAGGGTGTTGCTGAATTCGGTAGCGATCCTGACGGTTGCGTGCGCATGATCTTTCGCTACCAGGGATCGGCAACGCGAGCCGCGGTGCGGCAGGTAGTGACGAGGTGATCATCATGCGCCGGTTCGCGCGCGGAACGCCTGACGATACCGCTGCGGCGACGTGCCGACGATGCGCGCGAAGCGCTCGCGAAACGCGGTAACCGAACCGAAACCGGCCTCCGTCGCGACATGCTCGATCGACAGCTCTGTGACCTCCAGCAACTGCTGCGCATGCCTGACGCGCGCGGTCTGCAGCCATTGCCGTGGCGACGTGCCCGTCTGCTCCTGGAAGCGCCGCGTCAGTGTGCGCACGCTCGTCGACGCCTTGCGGGCCATCGCGTCGAGCGTGAGCGGCTTGCGCAGGTTGGCCTGCAGCCAGTCCATCAGCCCCTGCAGGCCATCGGTGCCGCTCGGCCATTCCGGCGCGATGAACTGCGCCTGCCCGCCCTCGCGGACCCGCGGCGCCACCGCACAGCGCGCCGCGTCGACGGCGACTGCCGCGCCGTAGTCGGCCTGGATCAGGTGCAGGCAAAGATCGAGGCCGGCCGCCGCGCCGGCCGACGTCAGTATCTGTCCGTTGTCGACGAACAGCACGTTCGGATCGACCGTCACGCCTGGATAGCGGCGCGCGAGTTCGGCGGCCGCGAGCCAGTGCGTGGTCGCGCGCAGGCCGTCGAGCAGCCCGGCTTCCGCGAGCACGAACGCGCCGCTGCAGATCGACGCGATCCGGCAACCGCGCGCGGCTGCCGCGCGCAGTGCCGCGATCACGTGACGCGACGTGGGCGCGAGCGGCACGGACGTGCCGGGAACGACGATCGTGTCGGCATCGGCGAGCGCGTCGAGACGAAACGGGGGGCGCAGGTCGAACAGGTCGCCCGCGACACGTGCGTGCTCGCTGCACACGCGGACGCGGTAGGGCTGCGCGACGGTGGGCGAACGCACACGTGCGAACGTGTCGCACGCGATGCCCAGATCGAACGGGACGACCTCGGGCAGGGCGAGAACGGCGACCGTATGCATGGCGTTCGAGGGCTTGGCCAGAATCCGTTTAAAGATGTCATTTTAGCCAATGGCCCGGAACGGCACCACACGCGACAATCGTCGCGGGCCAACCTGGAGACTGCCGATGCAACAAGACGATCGCAATGCGCTGCGGAACCTGCAATACCTGTCGTTGCTGGAGGCGACCACGCTTGTCGTGCTGGTGTGCGTCGCCGTGCCGCTCAAGCACCTGGCCGGTTATCCGGCTGCGGTATCGATCATGGGCCCGGTGCACGGCATCGCGTTCGCGATGTACGTGTGGGCGGTCGTCGGCACCGCATCGAGCGGGCTGTGGAGCAGGGCTGAAGTCGCGCGGCTCGTGCTGGCGGCCGTCGTGCCGTTTGTCGGCCTGACGAGTGCCGGATGGATCGCGCGCAGGAGGCATGCGCAATGATCTATCTGTGGCTCAAGGCCGTTCATGTCGTTGCCATGGTCACGTTCGTCGGCGGCCTGCTGCTGCTGTCTGTCGGCGTGCGCATCGCCAACCTCGCCGTGCATCGCGCGGTGCGCCGCTGGGACCGCACGGTGACGACACCCGCGCTTGCGCTCGTCTGGATCGCGGGGATCGCACTGGCGCTGAACGGTCACTGGTTCGGCGCGGCGTGGCTGTCGGTCAAGCTCGTGGTGGTCGTTGCGCTGTCGGCGCTGCACGGGATCCTGGCCGGCACGCTGCGGCGGATGGAACGCGACGATCTCGTCGTCGTGCCGGCGCCGTGGCTCGGGCAGGCGGCGGGGGTGGTCGTGGCCGCGACGGCGATCGTCGTCGGGCTGGTCGTGATCAAGCCGTTCTGATGCGCAGGCCGGCGCGTGCCGGCCATCGGCAGAGGCGGGATGGTTCCTACGCCAGCGCCATCTCCACCGCCGCCAGCGTGCGGCGCCGAATCCAGCCGCTCGCCATCCGGATCGCAAGCCAGTACGGCATGAACAGCAGCCGCGTGCGTACGGTCGGGCAATGCACGAAGGTTTCGGTGCGCAGCATGTGCGCGCCCGACGCGAGCCCGACGACTTCGAAGCGGAGCACCAGCTTCGCATCGCGCGGGTCGTCGTGCCGCACGAACGCCGCCGCGTCGGCGATCTTCAGCACGCCGAGGTCCGGACGCCAGAAGCGGCCGATCAGGCCGAACGACAGCGACGTTTCGTCGCGATGCAGCGGCGTGAACGCATGGAGGCCGAAGCGTTCGCGTTCGACTCGCGGCGTGCCGTGGCGCAGCGACGCAGCGAGGGCCACCGGGAATTCACGGACGTTGAGCAGTGCGTCGACGACCGGATCCGTGCGCATGTCGAGCGCGGCGACCGTGTCGATGATGCGCGCCGGCGCGGCATCGATCGGCTTCGATTCATGCACTTCGTGGAAGCCGAACGACGGGATGAACGGCGGCTTGTGCGCCGACGTCCGGGTGCTCGATTCGGAGACGATGCCGAGCGCGTTCATGGGGGCTCCTGAAGGCAAAGCACGATCGTAGCACCGGGGGCGGATTCACGCCGCGCCGTTGATGCGATGCACGCCGCATGGCGCCGCCTCAACAAAAAAAGCCTGGAAACTTGCGTTCCCAGGCCTGGAGACCATCAACGATGATGGTGGAGGAGACGATGTCGTCCCGATGCGCGCCGTCCTTCTGCCGGCGACGTCGCGCACGTTTCGCGGTCAGATCGCCCAGCCGCCGAGATAGAACGTGACGAGCACGGCCGCGATGAGCACGGTGCCGACGTTGAGCTTGCGGAATTCGCCGCTGGCGAGGCGGCCGATCACGAGCGTCGAGAAGCCGAGCATGATGCCCGTCACGATGTTCGCGGTCAGCACGATGAACACCGCGCACACGAGGCCCGACATCGCGTCGACCATGTCGTCCATGTGCAGCTTGCTCACGCTGCCGAGCATCAGCAGGCCGACGTACATCAGCGCCGGTGCCGTGGCGTACGACGGCACGAGGCCCGCGAGCGGCGAGAAGAACATCACGACGAGGAACAGCAGGCCGACCACGGCGGCCGCGAGGCCTGTCTTCGCACCGGCGGCCACGCCGACGCTCGACTCGATGTAGGCTGCCGCCGGCGCGCCGCCGAGGAAGCCGGAGAAGATCGAGCTGATCGAATCGGCGGTCAGCGCGCGGCCGCCGTTGATGATGCGGCCGTTCTCGTCGAGCTGGCCGGCCTGGCCTGCGACTGCGCGGATCGTGCCGGTCGCGTCGAACACGGCGGTCATCACCAGCGCCAGCACGCTCGGCAGCACGGCCATCGACAGGGCGCCCTTGATGTCCATCGCGCCGATCAGCGACGCATGGCCCGGTGCGCTCAGCGACGGCAGCGCGAAGATGCCGTGGTACTTCACGCTCGGATCGAAGATCAGGCCGAAGATCGAGATCGCGATCACGACGAGCAGGATGCCGCCCGGCACGCGACGCTTTTCGAGGCCGAAGATCGCGGCGAGGCCGATGACCGACATGATGACAGGGAGCGAAGTGATCTGACCGAGCGAGACCGGCAGGCCGGCGCCCGGGTTCTTGATCACGAGGCCGACGTCGTTCGATGCGATCAGCAGCAGGAACAGGCCGATGCCGATCCCGGTGCCGTGCGCGACGCCCGCGGGCAGGTTGCGCAGGATCCACGAACGCACGCCGGTGACGGAAATGCCGGTGAACACGAGGCCCATCAGGAACACGGCGCCGAGTGCGACGGTCGGCGACAGCCCTTTGCCGAGCACGAGGCCGAACGCGGTGAACGCGGTCAGCGAGATCGCGCAGCCGATCGCGATCGGCAGCTTCGCCCACAGGCCCATCAACAGCGAACCGAACGCGGTGGTGAGGCAGACCGCGACGAACACGGCACTCGTGTCGAAGCCGGCCTTGCCGAACATGCCGGGAACGACGAACACGGAATAGACCATCGCGAGGAAGGTCGTGACGCCGGCAATGATCTCGCGGCG
This sequence comes from Burkholderia sp. Ac-20392, assembly GCF_017104585.1. Classification (NCBI taxonomy): domain Bacteria; kingdom Pseudomonadati; phylum Pseudomonadota; class Betaproteobacteria; order Burkholderiales; family Burkholderiaceae; genus Burkholderia; species Burkholderia sp. Ac-20392. The sequence goes on along the minus strand of NZ_JAAGPB010000137.1, from coordinate 3,906 downwards.
CTGCGTGCTGCCGCGCGACGAAATGCCGAAGTACCGGTCGATGACTCCCTTGGTGCCAAAGTCAGTTTCTTCCGCGCCGACGCCGACCGTCGGCTGCACCGGGGTATCACTCATGAGCTTGCTCCTTTATCAGCATGCTGAAACGGCCCGTAGCGAACCGTCGTCAGGGTGTCTCGTATCTAGTTGGGATTGTCGGCAACGTCGTGGGGACGAATGACGCGTGATCCGTGTCGTTACGTGCGAATCGAAACGATCGCGAGGGTGTCGCGTCGTGCGACGCGTTGTGGGGTCGACCCCGTCACGTGTGCTTTGCCGTAGCGAAGGTTAGGCGAACGGCCCATCACGTCCCATTGGGAAAAGAGCATGCAGCGCATGTCTCAGCGCTTATATCGGCGTGCAACGGGGCTCCGTCGCGACGACACGCGTGTATACGCCTAGTTCGAATCCGTTAAGGCGATTATTTGAACGCGAGGTCGACGGGCTGGGGGAAAGCGGGGGATGCATCAAAAATTACAAATGTCTTTCATGATGGCTGGGCAGGCCGGTGGAAACAGGGGCCGGTGACGGGATTCGCCGCCGCGCGCAACCTGCATTCGGACGATCGCGCCATCGCGCGGGGGCGGTTTTCGTCGTCGCCCCGGCCTCAATTGTGCGCGAGATGGTCGAGATATGCGCAGAACATGTCGGCCATCGCGGTCGAATACGCGTCGATTTCGTCGGGCGAGCGCTCGTTTTCCGAAAACGCCTTGCCCGCCGTGGTGAGCGTCGTGGTGATCAGGTCGCACGCGAGTGTGCGCGTGGCTGCCGGGGCATCGGGCAGCGCCTCCCGCATGAACGCCTGGAAGATGCGGTTGCCGGCCGCTTTCGCTTCCTGCGCCTCGGGCGCGTCGCGATAGAGCGGTGCGGTGTCGTCGAGCGCGATGCGCATCCGCGCCTCGTCGCATTCGGAACGGATGAACGCGTGAACCGCCGCGCGCAGCCGCTCGGGCGGCGTCTGGCTCGCGTCCTCCAGCATCCCGCGCAGCATCTCGGCCGTCTGCCGCCATTCGTCGTGCTGCAACCGGAACAGCACGGCCGCCTTGTTCGGGAAGTACTGGTACAGCGAGCCGACGCTCACGCCGGCGCGTTCGGCGACCCGCGCCATCGTGAAGCGCTGCGCGCCTTCGCTCGCCAAAACCTGAACAGCAGCCTGCAGGACGTCTTCGACGAGCCGGGTCGAGCGGGCCTGCTGAGGCTGCTTGCGCGTGGCAATCCGGGCGTTCGGGCGGTCGGTCATGAGCGGTTTGCCAATGCGAATAGTAAAACCTGAATAGTTCGTCATATTCTAGTCGGGTGCCACGACGCACTCAACCCGAACCCGGAGATTCGCATGACCACCCTGACGCTCGACCCGCTGGCTTCGCTGCTGGCACGCCTGTTCGACGAAGCCGACGCTTCGTCGCCCGCGACGAGCCCGGACTTCGCCAGCCTGCCGCGCGACGAGCAAGCGCGGCTGATGCGCAGCAAGACCGACTACACCGATCTGTATGCACGCCTGAAGGACTATCCGCTTGCGGTGTCGCGCGAAACGGGCACGCTGCTGTACATGCTCGCGCGCAGCGGCGGCGTGCGGTCGATCGTCGAATTCGGCACGTCGTTCGGCATTTCGACGCTGCATCTCGCGGCCGCGCTGCGCGACAACGGCGGCGGCCTGCTGATCACGAGCGAATTCGAACCGTCGAAAGTCGTGCGGGCGCGGGCGAACCTGGCCGCCGCCGGGCTTGCCGATCTCGTCGAGATCCGCGAGGGCGATGCGCTGCGCACGCTGGCCACCGATTTGCCGGAAACGGTCGACCTGTTGCTGCTCGATGGCGCGAAGGCGCTGTATCCCGAGGTGCTTGCACTCGTCGAGCACCGGTTGCGGCCCGGCGCGTTCGTCGTTGCCGACAATGCCGATTTCAGCCCCGACTATCTCGCTTACGTACGCTCACCGGAGAACGGCTATCTGTCGGTGCCGTTCGGCGGCGATGTCGAGTTGTCGATGCGGATCGGTTGAGCGCAGCGCGACCTGAACGGAGGCATGCATCCTTGCTTGAAGAATAGGATGACTGATTAATCTGGCGTGTGAAAGTCAACACCGCGACGGCGCCCGACGCTTCGGGCGCCGTCGCGCGTTACTTCAGGAACACATAGCGCGCGAAATACGGAAAGCGGCCGATCGCATGCTCGGTCGAACACGCTGCATCCGGCGGCATGCCGCCCGCGGTGTCGAGCCGCTGCACAAAGCGCACGCCGGCAAGCGTGCCGGCCGTGGCCTTCGCGTCCGTTGCGGCCGGTGTCGCAGCGAGCAGGAGTTGCGGAATGCTGCCCGGGCGTGCACTTGGCGCTTCCGCGAGCTTCTTGCCGGTGATGCGGCTGCCGTCGGGCGCTTCCCATGACGGCCCCGTGCCGTGCCGGACGACGAGCGTGCCGCCGGCGTCGAACAGCATCGCTTCCGGGTGCTGGAACACCCACGCGAGCTTGTGTCCGGCATCGTAGTCGCACGTGTAGACCTGGATGCCAGCCGCGGTCGTCGACAGCACGGGCGTGGCCGGCTGGGGCGGCGCGAGGCCAGAGGAGTCGTCGGCGCGGGCGGACGACGCGCAGAAGGCTAGTGCAACGCAGGCCGCGGCGGCCGGCAGCAGGGGGCGTTTCGGGAAGCGGCTTCGCATGGCGAGGCATCCTTTCAGGTCGGGTGACGGGTATACGTCGACGAACCCGTAAACGCTAGACGCCAATTGCACCGGCTGCAATGCGCAAATGGCAATCGAGGCGATAGCCGCCGCGATTGCGCGCGGCCCGGGATGCGCGGCCGTTGGTTGACGCGGCCGCGCATGCCCGACTCAACCTCGAATCGAGCCAACCGGCGTCGGTGCATGTGCGGCGATCAGGCGCTCGGCTTTCAGCGCATCCCACAGTTCGACCGGGATCGACATCGCCGCGAGACGCAGGTTGTCGTCGATGCGATCGGGGCGGCTTGCGCCAGGGATCGCGGCCGCGACGGCCGGGTGCGCGAGCGAGAATTGCAGCGCCACCGCGCGGACGTCGACGCCGAATCGTTCGCAGATCTGGCGGATGCGCGCGACGCGGTCGAGCATGGCCTGCGTGGCCGGCTGATACTCGTAATGGGTTCCGCCCGCCAGCACACCCGAGTTGTACGGGCCGCCGACGATGATGCCGAGCCCGCGCGCGGCGCTTTCCGGCATCAGCCGTTCGAGCGCGCCGGCATGATCGAGCAGCGTGTAGCGGCCGGCGAGCAGGAAGCCGTCGGGGTCCGCGCGTTCGAGCGCGAGCTCGCACGGTTCGACGCGGTTCACGCCGAGGCCCCAGCCCTGGATGACCTTTTCGTCGCGCAGCCGCGTGAGGGCCCTGGCCGCGCCCGACATCGCGACGTCGAACACGTCGCGCCAGGCGTCGCCGTGAAAATCGACGGCCGGGTCGTGAATCCACACGGTGTCGAGCCGGTCGGTGCGCAGCCGCTTGAGGCTCGCGTCGATCGAGCGCAACGTGCCGTCTTCGGTGTAGTCGTAGACGATCCGGTTCGGCAGCCCGTGGCGGAACAGGCCGCCTTTTTCGCCGAGATCGCGTTGCGATGCGTCTTCGTGTTCGTCGAGGACGAGCCGGCCGACCTTGGTGCCGAGCGAATACGCGTCGCGCGGGCGCCCCGCGAGCGCTTCGCCGAGGCGCAGCTCGGCGAGGCCGGCGCCATACAGCGGCGCGGCGTCGAAGTAGCGGATACCGCTTTCCCACGCCGCGTCGACCGTGGCCAGCGCTTCTTCGTGCGGGATGTCCCGGTACATGTTGCCCAGCGGCGCGGTGCCGAAACCCAGGCGGGAAGGGAGCGTGATTCTCATGAGCAGTCTCGGGTATGCCGGTTCAGGCCGCGGG